>JAUNQM010000091.1:2789-7618 GCA_030536165.1 Prevotellaceae bacterium
AATTTACAGATTTAATCGTATATTCAGAAACAATATGATAAAAGCAAAGGCTTGGCGTGAGGATGTTGTAATCCCAACCTACGAGGTAGGAAAGCCAGAGAAAAATCCAATTTTCCTTGAGAAGAGAGTATATCAAGGTAGCAGCGGTGTAGTATATCCTTATCCTGTGATTGAAAGTATCAGCAATGAAAAGACTGACCACACTTATCATGCTATTTTTCTTGAGAATGAATATATAAAGGTGATGATATTGCCAGAACTTGGTGGTCGCGTGCAGATGGCATACGACAAAATCAAGCAGCGTCATTTCATCTATTACAATCAGGTAATAAAACCTGCACTCGTAGGACTTGCAGGTCCGTGGATTAGCGGTGGTATAGAGTTCAACTGGCCTCAGCATCATCGTCCTTCAACATTTATGCCTATCGACTCAAAGATAGAAGAGAACGAGGATGGAAGTGTGACGGTTTGGGTAAACGAAATGGAGCGCATGTTTCATCAGAAGGGTATGGCAGGTTTTACTCTCCGTCCTGGCTGTGCTTACTTGGAGATAAAAGGCGTGGTATATAATCGCACGGATATGCCGCAGACTTTCCTATGGTGGGCAAACCCTGCTGTTGCGGTTAATGATGCATATCAGAGTGTATTCCCACCTGACATCAATGCTGTCTTCGACCACGGCAAGCGTGCTGTAAGTTCTTTCCCAATCGCAACAGGTACATATTATAATATGGATTACTCCGCTGGCGTGGATATTTCAAATTACAAGAATATCTTTGTGCCGACGAGTTATATGGCAGTGAACTCAAAGTACGACTTTGAAGGCGGCTATGAAAACGACACGAAGGCAGGTATGTTGCATGTTGCAAATCACCACGTATCGCCAGGAAAGAAACAGTGGACATGGGGTAACGGCGACTTCGGACGTGCATGGGACCGTAACCTCACCGATGAAGATGGTCCTTACATTGAACTAATGGCAGGTGTCTTTACCGAAAACCAACCAGACTTCACATGGCTGATGCCGCATGAGGAAAAGACCTTCGTGCAGTATTTCATGCCATATCGAGAGTTGGGCATAGTCAAGCAGGCAAGCAAAGACTTCATGATAAATGTCGAGCCTTGTGATGGTGGTGTTGAAGTTAAAGTGTTTGCTACTTCAAGGCAAAATGTCAAGGTGGTGATGAAAGCGCAAGGTTCAGTTGTATATGAAAAAGAAACAGAACTGTCGCCTGAGAACCTTTTGGATGAGAAAATAATGGCAGATGTTCTTTTCAAGGATTTACACCTTTATATAATAAAGGAAGGAAAGACTGTCTTGACATGGACTCCTGAACCTGACGAGATAAAGCCAATCCCTGACCCAGCAGAAGCGGCACTTCGTCCTGCCGAAATAAAGACTGTTGAACAGCTTTTCCTCACAGGACTTCATCTTGAGCAGTATCGTCATGCCACATATTGTGCTTTGGATTATTATGAAGAAGGTTTGCGTCGTGAACCTTTAGACACTCGCTGCAACAATGCTATAGGCTTGTGGTATATCCGTCGCGGTCGTTTTGACAAAGCAGAGTCATACCTCCGCACGGCAGTAAAAGTATTGCAGAAGCACAATCCAAATCCGTATTGGGGTGAGCCGCTTTACAATCTTGGATTGTGTCTGCGTTATCAGGCTTTGCTTGCGCAAAAGGAAGGTAAAGATGAAGCCGAGGCTCTGATGAACGAAGCTTACGATTGGTTCTATAAATCTACGTGGAATGCTGAATGGCAGTCGGTTGGTTTCTTTGCATGTGCACAGATAAGTTGTATGCAGAAACGATATGCCGATGCTCTTGAAGAAACGGAAAAGTCGCTTGTAAGAAACTGGCACAACCATAAGACTCGTGCATTGAGGGCTACGATGATGAAACGTCTTGGTATCGCAGGCGATACGTTCGACAACTTCTGCCGTGACTCGCTTTCTATAGACCCATTTAACTACGTAGTGCTTTACGAGATGGGAGAGATTGCTGCAATGAAGAAACTCATGCACAACGATGCCAACAACTACAATGAACTTGCCCTCGACTATTGGAACGCAGGTCTCTATGAAGATGCCGACAAGATATGGAAGATGAAGGCTGAAGAGTGTGGAGACAATGAAGTCTGCTTCCCGAATCGTTTGGAGGACATAATTCTTTTGAGTGATAACTACAAACTCGGATGCCTGTATTACGACAAACGCCAATACGATTTGGCACAATACTATTGGGAACTTTCGGCTAAAGAGAAGCCTGATTTCCCACAGGTTCATCGTTGCCTGGCACTTGTCTATTACAATAAACTCCACGACGCTGCCGCTGCCATTGCCGAGATGGAACGAGCATTTGAACTCGACAAGACCGATAGTCGTATCTTCATGGAACTCGACCAACTCCATAAGAAAGAGCAATATCCTCACAAGGAAAGACTGGAAAAGTTTGAAGATAACAAGGCTCTATTGGCTGAACGTGACGACTTGTTGCTTGAGTATATCACGTTGCTCAACCTTACAGGACGTTTTGCTGAGGCAAAGGAACTTGTTGACAACCATAAGTTCCACCCTTGGGAAGGTGGTGAAGGCAAGGTGCCTGCACAATATCAACTTTGCCGCATCGGTCTCGCATTGCAGAACGACGATCCACAGTTGCTTAAAGAATGTCTCGTCTATCCTCATAACCTTGGCGAAGGCAAACTCATCAATGCACAGGACAACGACTTCTATTACCTTCTTGGTGAATATGAGAAGGGCACCGAAGGACCTACAACTCCTGCCGCTGCGCTCTATTATAATGATGCTAAACCTGACAAAATCTTCTATGCTGGCCTTTGTTATATGAAACTCGGACAGAAGGACAAGGCAAAGTCTTTGTTCAACAAACTGATTTCGTTTGGCAAGCAGCATCTGTTCGACGATGTCAAGATGGACTACTTTGCTGTTTCTTTGCCTGACCTTCAGGTATGGGATGGCGACCTCAACGTGATGAATCGCATACATTGCAACTTCATGCTGGCATTAGGTTACAAAGGACTTACCCTTGCCGACGGCAATGCTGAAGACGAATGTCGTTCGCAGCGCTACTTGTCAGAGGCTGAGAAGTTAGATATCAACCATCTCGGCATAGCTGAATTTAAGTTAGTCATGGGCATTTGAACTAAATACGCAAATGAAAAAGTCACTCCTATTTATCCTCGCCATGCTGATGTGCTTCAACATCGAAGCAAAGCATTTCGTGACCACATGGGCTTGCTCGCCGCAGCCATTTCGAAAGGATGACGTGCCCGAGAGAATAAAACTCGACGAGGTTACAATCAAGCAAACAATACACGTATCTATCGGTGGAACCGCAGTAAAATTGAAACTCTCAAACGAATACAGCGATTCCACAATAGAGATTCGTTCTGTCCGACTTGAAGACTCATCATATCTCACATTCGGCGGAAAGCGAAATGTTGACATTCCAAAAGGCGAAGCCGTGTGGAGTGATGTGTTGAAGTACAATCTCAGACCATTGCAGCGATTGAATATCACCATTGAATACGGCCGTATGCCAAAGAATCCTACAGTGCATTCTGGGTCGAGAACTACATCTGTCATCACGAAAGACACCGAACAGGAAGGTGTATTACACTGGTACACAATCGCTGCGCTCGACGTGAAGACAGGCAAGTCGGAGTGCATACCTGCCATCGGAAACTCCATCACCGACGGTCGAGGCACGACCAACGACATGCAAAATCGTTGGACCGACATTGCGAGCGAGACGCTTGGAGCTAAGTCAAAGTGTGGCGTTATCAATCTTGGTATCGGTGGCAATGCCGTTTGCGAGGGCGGAATAGGCCCTACAGCCTTGCAGCGTTTCGATGCAGATGTGTTGTCGCAGCATGGTGTGAAGCGCATTATTATCTTTGAAGGCGTGAACGACATCGGCTGTTCCAACGACCTCGACAAAACTTGTCAGAACCTCATTGCTGGGTATAAAACCATGATACGCAAGGCTCATGAGCGAGGACTTGTGGTATATGGTGCCACAATTACGCCGTTCGGCAAGAGTTTCTATTATACGGACGAACGCGAGCGTTGCCGCAACGAAGTGAACGAATGGATTCGCGCGAGCGATGCTTTCGACGCTGTAATAGACTTCGACCAAGTCCTTGCCGACCCATCCGCACCATCACAATTGCGCGAGGAATGGCAGTCAGACTGGCTTCATCCTAACGCTGAAGGCTATAAGGTGATGGGTGAGTATGCAGGGAAAATACTGAAGAAGAAAATACTAAAAGCAAAACATATCTATGAGAAAAACATTTATCTTGGCGTTGCTGCTGGCGTGTCTTTCTGACATCTGCACCGCAGCAACTGGAACTTGGACGAGCAAAGTTGCCGGAACTGTCAGCTATACGTCCAACAAGGCCACGAATCCGCGCAAGGATTAC
Source organism: Prevotellaceae bacterium (assembly GCA_030536165.1). Lineage (GTDB taxonomy): Bacteria > Bacteroidota > Bacteroidia > Bacteroidales > Bacteroidaceae > Prevotella. The sequence continues at coordinate 7,242 of JAUNQM010000091.1, forward strand.
AATGGCAAACTCTTTACCGTGGTCTATCTCGAAAACCTCGGCTTTGACAAAATCGGAGGCAACACGAATGCTGAAGACGTGAAATGGCTGCGCGACAATGGCTTCGCAGTTATTGAAATCGATTATAAAAACAACGCAAAGGCAGTTTCGCCTTACATAAATCAAGACATCATAGCTCTCAATTCAGAGCTGAGCAAAGGCACGTTCTGCGGCATATCGGGCATATCTCCGAAGCGCGCTTATATCTTATTCGAGGGCTACAGAATCATGACCGACGTGAGTTACTACCTTGATGATCCTACGGTCTATAACTATCCTGACAACTATAAGACCACGAAAGGTGACTCGCTCTATATGGATATCATCTATCCGGCAAA
>JAUNQM010000091.1:7628-8639 GCA_030536165.1 Prevotellaceae bacterium
GGCTGCGCTGTTATCGTTCTCTTACAGCAATAGTTTCGGCCACAAGAGTTCCGCATCAGCCGTCGGCGAGAACGCTCACATGAGGATGTACCTGCCTTACACTCTTGCGTGTGGTACATTTTACGACTCAATTCTCGAAGGTGCACCGGCTCGAGGCATTGCATGGGCAATAGCCGACCATCCTAAATACTGCGAGTGGGGGCAGGGCAAACGCACTGGCGGTGCCAATAAGGAGTATGCCTCAATAGCCACAAATCCCGATGCAGCAAGCAAGGTGAAGTCGGCTGTTAGAACCCTTCGTGCGGTTGGCGCATCGCTGAATTTTAGCGGTGAAATCGGCATTTATGGCTTTTCGCGTGGAAGCACGACAGGTAGTCTTGCCGTTGGCGACATGAAGGTTGACGACTTCGAAAACTCTCCGCGTGGGCGTTTCCTCGGCACCGACTCAAAGGTGCAGGCGGCAATTCTCGGTCCTGGAGTGTTCGACTACACACTTCTTGCTGATGGGTTCACCGATAATAACGAGTATAAGAACGCTGTTAAAGTCTGGGGCGAAATGGAGTCAAACCTTTCTACATGGCAGTTGCAAGGGGCAAGTTACCTTGCTGAGACCAACGCCACAGCGCCATGTCTGTTCTTCTATAATAGCGACGACGAAGGTTTTTACGGCAAATGTGCCGATGCCATGAAGGCAAAACTTGATGCGATGGGTGTAAAGACCGACTTAATAAAAGACTATCGCACAGGTCACTGCGTACCAAATGATGATGCAAACCTCACGAAGATATACGACTTTCTTTGTGAAAACCTTAGCGGCTCGACGGGTATATTGCCCTTGAACGTGGCAGATAAAACTGCCATCGAAGCGAATTACGACCTGAAGGGACGCAAAATGCCGGCTGGCAAAAGATTGCATCGCGGCATCTACGTCAGCAAAAACAGGAAATATCTTGTGGAATAGCATCCAAAAAGTTGCCGTTAAAATCTGTAAATCCGTAAATCTGTGCATCC
>JAUNQM010000092.1:0-7321 GCA_030536165.1 Prevotellaceae bacterium
CATCCAATAACGGCAGGCGTTGGTTAATTATGTGGACGGCAGGCTTTCTAATGACAGACTTGGGGGGTAACGGTTGGCTACATTCTTATGCCTTGGCGTAACATACACCTCACTGACTGATTTGGAATAAAAAAAATCTCTTACAGTGTTCTCGTACTCTCCTCAAGAAATGAGGATCTGGTAAAGAGCACGCACTGTAAGAGACGAACTAAGCCGGGCTTCACAGCTCAGATTAGTTTAATAAATATGAAAAATTATTCTGTTTTCTTTTTGCCTATAATAACATTAGTCTTGCCAGTCACGTCGGCTTGGTTTCCACCGCCATAGACGTTGCCTGTGATGTTGGCACCTGATGGCTTAGGATTTGTATCTATCTCTGTGCCTTCCTTCTCAATATGTGCATTCTCGCCCTTTGTGCCTATCTTCACGTTGGTGTATCCTACCACGTCGGCTTCGTTACCACCGCCATACACCTCGCCTATGCTGCCCAGCTTGTCGGCGTTGAGGTAAGGCTGTGCTGCAGGTAAATCCTTGTGTACGCCTGGAATCTCGTCAATGATTACGTTGGTTGTGCCTACTATCTTTGCTGATGCACCAAGACCACCACCGAATACCTTGCCGATGTGCGTACACGAGATTACCTCAACTTCAGGGTCGTCATAAGGGTTTTCACCGCTTGTCTTTGGTGTGCTATCGCTGTTGTAGCCATATACAGAGTATGCTGCCTGGTTGCCGCCGCAATAAAGTTCGTCTATGATTACAGGGTTACATCCTGTCTCGTCGATACTTACCTTTATGCTTCCGTTGATGCAGCCGCCAAGGTTGTTACCGCCGAAGACACGCTTGAAGTGACCGCTTGAGATGATAAGGTGTATATTGGCAGGCTTTGCTGCCGTACCCATATCTGCCTCCTTTGAACCACCGTAAATCTCTTCGAGCCCTTCGATGCAACCGAGGTTGAAGTCAATGCCGTCACCTAAGAATGCTGCCTGGTTGCCCGACCCATAGATTTCTCTCAGTTTGATAGGAGTACAGTCATCTGCATCGGTTTCGTCACATTGGCGCTGATCGACGGTGAGCTTCACTTTGCCTGCAATGTTGCCATTGGTGTTGCTTCCACCAAACACACCGCCACCTGCTGTGCAGTTGTCACCATCCCATACGCCTATCGTACCGCCATAGACGTTTGTCACCGCATCACCGATGCCTTCACCAGCCAGTGTCGTGTCGTCGCGCTTATAACCTATCTGAGCACCTTTTGCATTCTTTGTCGCGTCAGCACCATTTCCACCACCGAAGATGTTGCCGTTAACTTGTCCTCCCCAGAATGTGGTGTTTGTAGAATATACCGGTGCTGCGTTACCACCGCCATAGAGGTCACCCATAATCAGAGTGCCGCAATCACGCACTGTGACAGTAGGACTACCCTCGACAGCCGCAAGGTCACCACCGCCGAACACGTTGCCCTTGACCACGACAGAACCGTCTGCCCAGCTACCTATGTTGACGATAGGATTACCTACGACGATAGCACCCTGTATCACTCCGTCAACCGTGACAACATGGTCTTCGCTGTCTTTCTTGAGTCCGAGACCACCGCCGAAGACATTGCCTTCTATCGTAGCATTTATGATATTCACGGTTGGACCTGTCTTATCACTTGGAGTTGCATATTCTGCAAGATTACCGCCACCATATACATTGCCAAGATATGCTTGCGGTTCTGATGTAGCATTTGCGCCCCAATTGACATTGACAGTAATAGCACCATTTATTGCACCGCTGTTGTTGTTGCCACCGAATACATTCTGAACGTGACCATCAATTATATCCAACGTGATGTCGCCATTTACGTTAGCTTGGTTAGCACCACCGAATACGCGGGTGATGTTGTGACACTTACCTATAGTTATTTGTCCTGCATTACTAGGGGCAAGGTTGCCGCCGCCGTAGAGGTCAGCGATGTCGATAGGGCACAGAGGATTGCTGTCGTATGCCTGTTCGGCTATATCGACCGTGATAGTGCCGCCGATGCTTCCCTGACTATTTGATCCGCCATACACCTCTTTTATAGTACCGCCATGTATGATGGCATGAGTGTTGTTTGTCACATCAGCAGGGGCAGTAGAACCGTTACCACCGGCAAACACACGACCGATATTGCCACCCCATACTGTAACCAGCGTGGCTGGCACGGCTGCTGCGTTGCCACCGCCGAAGACATCCTCGATGCTGTTATCGCACTTCTCGATGATCACTTCAGCATAATCATTGTCATTTGTCGGTGTGTATGCAGCAAGATTACCACCACCATACACGCCAAGCACATGATAAGGATGCCCGGTCGTCTCTGTGCCCTTAGCCTTTGTGGTCTTTATGTCAACGAGCACATGTCCCTTTGGAGTACCATTGAGGTTGTTTGCGCCGAAGATATTGCCGCGGATTACGCTTCCGTCCAGAGTTACGGTAGTATTGCCGTTCACGATAGCTTCGACAGCCTCGACTCCATGCTCTGCATCAGCCAGCTGTCCGAGACCACCGCCATACACATCAGTCACGCTGCCGCCATACAGATTAACGGTCGTATTGCCCGAAGTAGTATTTGTATTTGCTAATGCACCACCGCCGTAGAGGGCGCCTTCAACATTAGGCTGCTGGTCAGCGTCTGTGACACCGGCAACACCGAGCGTTATGCTTACGTCCTTGCCTACAGGGGCTATGTTACCGCCGCCGAAGGCATCGTTGCCAACCTGTGCATTGCCCTTGATAACCACCATTGCAGCATCGTCAGAAGGACTCTCGTTTCCACCGCCATAGACGTTTTGTCCTACAGTACCACCGTCAATGGTAAGAGTGATGGCACCTGTTACGCGTCCCATCTGGGTCATGTCGGCATTGGTATAGAGAATTTTGTTAGCTTCGTTGTAAGTGCCATTGCGGCCTTCTGCCCAGATAAACTGTACTGGTGTAGGATAGACTGGGTCAGAGAATGCCTTGTATGTGCCATCCCATGCTTGCCAAGTATATCCGCCTATAGGATATACGTCGATAGTGGTAGTTGCAGCCTTGTAGCCGCCACCGAAAGCACTGGTGTTTACGTCGCAGTCAGTAAGGGTTGATGTAATCGTTCCGTTTACCTTTCCCTGACATCCGCCACCATAGAAACTGTTAAGGAAATGGCATTTCTCAGCAGTGGTGGTTGTTGGACCTACCGCTGCCATAGAAAGGTCAGCACGGTAATCGTAGTATCGATATAGTTCAGCACCATTACCTTGCAATAGGGCTTCCATCTCGTAGGAAACTTCGAAACCACCAGCATTACCGTCATAATTTAAGCGTCTGTCATCATAATGGTCGTTCTTTCCATCACCGTTTGTAATACGAGTCAATGCTGTTCCGCCAAATCCTGCACCATAGTATTCACCAAAAGTTGAACCTGTCGTGCTGACTGTAACAGTCTTGCCATCTCCCATATCACCAAACTCTGGTCCACCACAGAAGAAATCAACAGTTGAGTTATCCATTACAATGTCGATATTTCCAGATATAGCAGCCTTTGGAGATGTACCTCCACCGAAGAAGCGACCAATCCTTGCATGGTCAACCTTCATCGTAGCATTCACTACAGGATAGCCGTTGTAGGCACTGAGGTACTTGTCAATTTTTCCTCCTGCACAATAGAAACGAACATTATTGTCTGTAGTTACTATCTCATTCTTGTTACCCATACCAGTCATAAAGCATTGATTAATCTCACCTCCAGTGACAATGATTGGGCGTACAGTCCATTTTCTGGTTGTACCAGAGTGATTGCCATGGAAGAATTCTTTAACGTATGCGTTTCCGCCGACCTTCATGTAGCTTAACTTATTATGTGTACCATCATTGAAGCTACGTACTATCTGCTGGAAATATCCACCATTGATAATATATGCATTATTGCTGTGACCATTATCAGCACTTGACCGGCCAGCGTCATTTGACTCAAACTCGTATGTACGGCAAATCGTGGTTTCTGTCATTTCATACCATCCTTTAGCTACTGGAATGGCAATTCCTGGAGGTGCTGTATTGGTTTGTACCATATTAAATCCGTAAAGTGGAATAAAGTCCCAGCGGATAGGCATCCAATCTGCACGGTAACTACCAACCGATGAGTACCACCCATAATCAGGTTGCTGATCACAGTCTTCATCAATACTCATTATGGTACATCCCTTGCCAGTGTAATTCTGCGACTGGCTACTATTGTAATGGTAGTTACCCACAAGCACTAATGCTTGATCGTGAGGAAGTGATTTGGCGGACATTGCAGCCCAAGCATTCTGCACAGATGTATAGACAGTCTTCCCATTATAATTAGCAGGGCGATTCCCTGCAAAAGTATTTCCTTTATTTCCCGTACAATCGTAGGTAGCATCTGCAAGATAGTAAGCCTTAGCAAAGTGGGCTTTCACGTTGATGGCTGTCACTCCGTAAGGCACTATGTAGTTACCTCCCTGTGCAAAGATGATAGGGTTGTCTGTTGCGTTATAGATGTCCTTTGCCGTGCAGTTGCGGTCAGCGAAGTTATAGTCGGTCAATGTGCCTGTTGTTCCGCCAGTGACAGATGTTATTTCCCAACCTGTGCAGATGTAGTCGTAGTCGCGTGTCCATCCGTCAAACTCATTGGCAAACGGCAGCACCACCTTGCCCCAAGTATAGTCATAATGCTCGAAGTCCATATCGGTGATAGGCAGGTTTGCTGAATAACTGCTACCGTTGATGTCGAAGTTAACTGCGAGATAGCCACCACTGCCCACATTCATATTGTAGCGTTGAGTGACATCTTCGTCTATGACATTTCCTCCTTCGTCTTTAAGAATATTGCCGTTAGTGATGAGGTTGCCCTCATTTGCATTGCCTGTATTAGGGATTACACGGTCAAGTGTGCTCCTTCTCTTTTCTGCCTTGCGCAGTATTGGCCATGGCGCTATCTCCTCATCAATATACCATTGTGCAATATCGTTAATACGGCTTGCATCGTTGAAGATATACACAGCCGCCAAATCGCGGTGATTGGTAACTGCCGACTGGAAGAACTTGAAACGTTTCAACCACATATCCTCCTGTGCAGCAAGAGTGCCGTTCTGACGGAGGTTGTTAGTTGAAGTGAAAGACTTATAGCGGAAATAATTATATGTAGAATAGGTATCACTTACATTCCAACCAAAGACAACAGGGGAACGATTTCCCGCGGTGACATAACCATAGAACATACAGTTCATGACAAAAGTGTTAGTTCCATTCGTTATTTTATTAGCGGCATCAATCCAATTATCTACATAGCCGACAATTCCTCCAGCATTGCCTGACGACTCCACATCAGCATAACTGAAACAGTTGGCAACACGAGTATTGCCATTGATGTAGCCCACGATACTGCCAGTCGAACTTCCATTTTTAGTGCATTCGATGGTTGAAGAACTCGTATAAGGCTGGTCATAACTGAATGTGCTGCCAGTTGCTAACACACCGCAATTGTAAATACGAGCATTACCAGAAGCCTGACAAGCAATAGCACCCACGTCGCCATTACGGCTGATTGTCACGTTATCTAAGATGACATTTTTTATAGTTGCACCGTTGGCATTGCCGACTAATGGTTGCGTCAAACCATCAATTATAAAGAAATCACCATCGAATGTGCCTGTGAAGTCTGTTGTTGGAGTCGTGTAATCTGACACAGAAAAGTTTGCTGTCACTTTGTAGTATGCACCTGCATTACCATTATTCACCATGTTGGCGAAGCTCTTCAAGTGGGATGCACAGCTAATGAGATAAGGGTTAGCCGCTGTTCCATTTCCAGTTGGATTTTTTGAATAATAGTATTCGAGTATTCCCGAATCATAATAACCATTGGCAGTTGCAATTGCCTTGATGGTTGAATTGTCTGGTAGTGTGGTGACATTTACCCCTGCTGCAACAGCTGTTCCATGTGTCCTGCTTGGTTCAGAACCATCTGTTGTATAGTAGATGATTGCACCACTCGAAGGTTTCGAGCACATGAAGATGAAAGAATTAACGTCTTGCAGGACAGTCGGTGTGGCACATGCGTCCTTTACCGTGACTGTAACTGCACAACTCGGTCCGTTGCTGTCATCCATCCTCTTTGACTGAATGGTAATGGTTGTTTCGCCTACACCCACACCTTTTATGTTTCCATTCTCATCTATTGTGGCAATACTTTCGTCGGCAGAGCTATAGGTCAGGTTGATGTATGGCTTTCCAGCACTGTCATAGTTTGGTTCATAGGTGTAGTGCCCAACAATCGTCGTGGTCTCCCCTATGTTCATGGTTATAGAAGTTCCAGCATGCAGATCTCTCAAGTCAATAAGTGTGAACGGTATTGTTATATTTGCAGTTGCCGTCTTGTCGCCGATAGGCGTCGCATAATGCCCTGTAACGCTCAGTTCAAGTGTCTTACCTGATGCCGTAAGCTGTGAACTTCTTGTTACAGTAACAGGAGTTGAACCTTCTGTGTAATATGGAGCCAAATCAGCATAGCCTTCTCCGTTAAACTGCCAATTGAAGCCTGTCGCGTTGTAACTGACTTTATTCTCATTAACCTGAGGTTCACCTTGTTGATAAGTATCCCCTACCTTAGAGTAAGTATCACTCCCAGCTGTTATCTTGACATAGGCAGCTCTGGTACGTGTAGTCTTGTCGATTGATGCAGGAACGGTAAAGCTTTGTGAACCGTTCAAATCAATCGTAGCTGACGAAGGAGTTATCGTCATATCCGAATAAACCGTTTCGTTGAGAGCTGGAACAGATGTGGCAGTAAGTGTGTATTCATCGGTTTTATCAGTCATAGGGGCTATATTCGATGTGGTGAGGCGTACCTTTATGGTAGTAGGCGTAGTTGGAACATTATTATTAAATGTAAGTACACCTGATGAATTGATTTGCGCATAGCTCCCACCCTCAACGATGCTCCAAGTGTAAGTTACGCCCGTCCAGCTACTCTTCGTCTCAGGTACAGACGTATGCGATTGATTGTCATACCAATAATGATGTGTACCATTATAGAAAATGTAGTCATCGTATTCTTGAGCGAAAGTACCGCTGATATTTGTATGAGTGAAAGTGATTGCACTGCTGTTGACTGTTGGCGCGTTGATTTTTGGCAATGTAGGGTCAGAACCGTCTTGGTGTTGCTTTGATACGGCAAAGACGACGTTGGTACCTCCATTGTTAGAGTTATCTGTTCTCGTCCAGCCGTTATTATAACGAAGCCAATAATTTCTATCAGATCTTTTTACTTTTCTACCAGTATTTC
>JAUNQM010000092.1:7331-8596 GCA_030536165.1 Prevotellaceae bacterium
GCTTTCTGTGCCTTCTAACGTCACGTTTCGTGAATTTGTAGAAATTGTAGCATCGTTTCCTAAGTAAACATATTGATTGCCATTTTTCAAATTATTGTTGTCATAAGTCCACAGGCATGTATTTGGACTAAATGTTGTTGTTCCTGCGGTTGAACTATTCAAATAATTAGAACCATTAAATATAACATATCCAACAAAACCCTCAACTTGGAAGACTGCCTGGATGGTGTTTTCTCTGGTTTTATCGTTGTCCTTATGGGTTTGAACGGTGATCGAGGTTTCTGCAGATGTGGCATCAGTAATTGTTCTTTCTCCGTCATCAGTCGTAAATTCCCAACGAACGAATTCATAGTGTGACGCAGGGATTGCCTTGACAAAAAAAGTAACAGTTGTATTCTTTTTATCTGTACTAGTTGTTTGTTCTGTAGCATTACCAACAGTACTTGAAGTACTAATATAAGCATTTCCACTTCCTGTTGGTGTAACTTCCGTAGTTACTTTTGCATAAAATGTTTGTTTAGGCTGTCCTCGCAATCCTACGCTTGTTGTAAGCATAAGCATCATGGCAGCGATGCGTAGAAATGGACTAAAAGATGATTTCTTTGCAGCACGATGGGCAGCAATGTTGATTGAATAACCAGTTTTTTTCATATTTTATTATTTGTTGTTGTCAGCGTTTGAACTTTTGGAAACTCTGTTACTTTACATTTACACATAACATTACCTAAAGACGTATCTGGATTTGGCTGTTAGGCTTGGTTATCGTTGCAAAAGCAAATGCATTTGTCTTTGACAGGGATTTAATCTTTCGAGATTCTAATTCGTCAAGACAAAGCGTGGTAAAGGTTTCCCCTCTATGAAGTTGAGTCCTCACTCGGTTTTGGTCCAATAAAGAACTTCTACTTCTTTTACAAACTGCAAATTTACAATATTTTTTTCTTTTTTGTATAAAAAATTAGATAAAAATATAAAATAATATATTTTATAATATAAAAAATCGCACATTATCGCCACTTTTGTGCAGTTTATCAAGCCGTAAGGCATTTATTACGCGGTGGGGATGTTTTGAAGGCCGGCAGGAATTGATGATATGGTAATAAATTGTTCGAGGAAAGAGAAAAAGAACAATTACCGATTTTTGCAGCACTTACGTGCTACGCTGCCAGTTGAGTATAGTCTTTCTTACAAGCAGGCTTGACAAAATCCTATCCTCACCTACCAGCACCTTGACAAGTCAAGGCTGCAAAAATATTATTCGAACAATT
>JAUNQM010000093.1 GCA_030536165.1 Prevotellaceae bacterium
TACATGGCAAAGTATCGTGTGAAGGAGAACATCAAGTTCCCTTTCTTCCTCACGCCAGCCAAACACTACGTGGGTAAGGCTTACTACACAAAGAAGGTAACGATACCCGAGGCGTGGAAGAAGCGTAGGGTGGTGCTCTGCCTTGAACGTCCGCACATCGTAACAACGCTGAAGGTGAACGGGCAGACTGTCGGCACGCGCAATTCGCTGTGTGTCGCTCACGAATATGACGTGACGGATTTCGTAAAAACAGGCGAAAATGAACTTGCAATCTGCGTGGATAACGACCCACGACTTGTGGGAGTCGGCATGGATTCACACAGCGTGACCGACCAGACACAAGGCGACTGGAACGGAATAGTGGGCAAGATAGAACTGATTTCAATGCCTAAATCTTACATTGAACAGGTAGATGTTTTCCCTAATGTAAGCGAGAAATCTGTCGCTGTAATCGCACGTTTTTGCGGAAAGGCAAAGAAGGCTGAGGCTTGGATTGACATCGATGGGCAGCGCGTTTCGCAAAAGGTGAAGGTGAAAGATAGCACAGTCACCTTCCGCATTAGCGACCAGCGGCTCAAGGAATGGAATGAGTTTACACCTATATTATATAAGGTGACGGTGGCTCTCGACAATGGCGACAGCCGCACAGAGGCTTTTGGTATGCGCGAGATAAAGATTGAGGGCAAGTCGATATTGGTTAACGGCATGAAAGTGCAGTTGAGGGGAACGGTCGAGAATTGCTGTTTCCCAAACACGGGCTACGCTCCGATGGACAAGGAAGAATGGTTGCGCGTGTTCCGTAAGTGCAAGGAATATGGCTTGAACCACATGCGTTTCCACTCATATTGTCCGCCAGAAGCAGCATTTGCAGCTGCCGATGAAGTGGGATTCTATCTTCAGCCAGAGGGACCGTCGTGGCCTAATCATGGAGTGTCGTTGGGTAGGGGAGAGAAGATTGACCGCTATCTGATGGAAGAAACGCAGCGAATGGTCAAGGCGTATGGCAATCATCCGTCGTTTGCCATGCTTGCTGCAGGCAACGAACCTCGTGGAAACTGGGTGAAATGGTGCTCGGAATTTGTTGATTATTGGAAAAAGACCGATTCGCGACGCATCTATACAGGTGCTTCAGTAGGTGGCAGTTGGCAGTGGCAACCACATAATCAATACCATGTAAAAGCAGGAGCACGCGGTCTGACATGGGATAGGCAACGCCCTAATTCCAATGACGATTACACAAGAGAGATTTCTTCTTTCTACGACAAAGCAACCAAGCGTACCTATGAAATAAATGAGCCATTCATTGCACATGAGATGGGACAATGGTGCTCATACCCAGATTTCAGTGAGATTCCGCAATACACAGGAGCATATAAAGCCAAGAACTTTGAGATATTCCGCGACCTCCTTGCCGACAATGATATGAAGGATATGGACAGAAAGTTCCTTGCGTCGAGCGGTAAGTTGCAGAGCCTCTGCTATAAATACGAGATGGAACGACTGATGCGTACGCCAGACTATGCAGGCTTCCAGCTTCTATCGCTCAATGATTATAGCGGTCAGGGAAGTGCGATTGTGGGACTACTCAACGTGTTCTTCCGCGAAAAAGGCTATTGTGATAGCAAGACTTTCACCGAGGCATGCGCCCCAAGCGTGATACTTGCACGCTTCCCTAAGTTCACTTACAGCAGTGAAGAAGTGCTCAAGGTGCCTGTGGAGATGACAAACTACACGCAGGCAGATATGAAGAATGTGATTGTGAGCTATGCGGTGAATGGTCTTGGCTGTGCGTCATTTGCATCGAAAGACGTGGCTCGCGGCGGCAATACAAAGATGGGTACGATAGAAATTCCTTTAGGTGAAGTGAAGAAAGCATCGAAATTTACGCTCACGCTGACAGCAGGAGACATAGAAAACCACTACGATTTCTGGGTTTATCCATCGGTGGAAAGCGTAGAGACGGACGTGCTGATAACCGATACGCTCGATGCAAAGGCTATTGCGACACTGAAGAAAGGCGGAAAGGTGCTCATCACTGCCGCAGGAAAGATACGCTATGGCAACGATGTCAAGCAGCAGTATCTGCCTGTGTTCTGGAACACAAGTTGGTTTAAGATGCGCCCACCTCATACAACAGGTGCTTATATTGATAGCAAACATCCAATCTTCAACGACTTCCCAACCGACGACTGGACAAACCTGAACTGGTGGGAACTGACGAACAAGCAGCAAGTGATGCAGTTGACAGAGTTTCCGAAGGGCTTCACACCGATTGTGCAGAGTATTGACACATGGTTTGTAAGTCGTAAGATAGGTATGTTGTTTGAGGCAAACGTGCTCAATGGAAAGGTTGTGATGACTTCAATCGATATAAGCCGCGACCTTGAACATCGTATCGTTGCACGTCAGTTGCGTGAGTCGATACTGAAATACATGAACAGCGATGATTTCAAGCCTATATATAATATAGGTGTAGAAAACATAACGACACTGTTCGAGAAGGATGCCCCAGTGCTTGATATGTACACAAAAGACAGTCCAGATGAACTCAAGCCAAAGATAAACTAAGGCATGTACCATTTACCATTTACAATGTACAATTTTTGAGTTGGAGAGTTCAAACGAAAAACCGTATAACCTTAAAATATGGAAATAAAAAACGCAGAATTTGTGATAAGTAGTCCGACAGTGAGCGGATGCCCTAAAGATAACAAAGAAGAGTATGCCTTCATTGGTCGGAGCAATGTGGGCAAGTCAAGTCTTATCAATATGCTTTGCAACAACAAGAAACTTGCAAAGACGTCGGCAACTCCAGGCAAGACGCTGCTCATCAATCATTTTATTATCAATAAAGATTGGTATCTCGTCGATCTTCCTGGCTATGGTTTTGCCAAAAGGTCGAAGGTGGAGTTGAAGAAACTTGACCACATGATTCAAAGCTATATACTCCAGCGAGAGCAGTTGGTGAATGTCTTCTTGCTTGTAGATATCCGACTTGAGCCGCAGAAGATAGACCTTGAGTTCATCGAATGGTTAGGTACGAGCGGTATTCCGTTCTGCATTGTCTTTACCAAAGCCGATAAGATAGGTAAGATGGTGGCAAAGAAGAACGTAGAGAACTATTGCAAGAAGCTGAGCGAGACTTGGGAAGAACTGCCGCCTTATCTGGTGACAAGCTCCGAGACACGACAGGGCAAGGAAGATGTGCTGAACTACATAGATTTATGCCGCAGCCAGTTATAGACATACAGAATGTGTCGAAACGCTTTGGTGAGCGTGTCTTGTTCGAGAACGTCTCGTTTAGCATAGCCGAACGCCAGAAGGTAGGACTCATCGCACGTAACGGTAGAGGCAAGAGCACTCTGCTTTCGATGATAGCAGGGAAGGAAAGCCTTGACTCTGGCGAAATCATCTTTCGCAATGGCGTGAGGGTGGGGTACCTTTCGCAAGAATCGGTTTTCGACGACAACGAGACCGTGCTCGATGCTTGCTTCAACCATAACAACGAGGAAGAAAAGATACTCAAGGCGCGGCAAATCCTCACGAAGTTGAAGATTGCCGACTTGAATCAGCGTATGGGTGAGTTGAGCGGAGGCCAGCAGAAACGTGTGGCTTTAGCAAATGTGCTTATAACCGAGCCCGACCTTTTGATACTTGATGAACCAACAAACCACCTTGACATAGAAATGATTGAGTGGCTTGAAGGTTTCCTATCGCGTGGGTCGCAAGCGTTGCTCATGGTTACGCATGACCGCTTCTTCCTTGACCGCATCTGCTCTATTATCATTGAACTCGACGACCATCAGATTTACACATATAGGGGCAACTACAGCTACTATCTTGAAAAGCGTCAGGAACGTCTTGAGAATCGTCAGGCGGAATTGGAACGATGCCGAAACCTGTACCGAACGGAACTGGAATGGATGCGTCGCATGCCTCAGGCACGTGGACACAAGGCTAAATACCGCGAAGATGCTTTCTGGGAACTGAAAGACAAGGTGAGCCATCGACTTGAAGAGCGGCAACTGAAGCTTAAATTATATAATGTATATATAGGTAGCAAGATATTCGAGTCGCAATATGTGTCGAAGGCTTTTGATGAAAAGACTATCCTGAAAGACTTCTACTACAACTTTGCCAGATACGAAAAGATGGGTATCGTCGGGAAGAACGGTACGGGCAAAAGTACGTTCATCAAACTACTGTTGGGACTTGTGCAGCCAGACGAAGGCCGATTTGTCATTGGTGAGACAGTCAAGTTTGGATATTTCTCGCAGGAAGGACTCAAGTTCGATGACCAGCAGAAAGTTATTGATGTAATCAAAGGAATAGCCGAGTATATTGATGTTGGCAAGGGAAAACACATGTCGGCATCGCAATTCTTACAGTATTTCTTGTTCTCGCCAGAGCAGCAATACGATTACGTGTATAAGTTGAGCGGCGGAGAAAAACGAAAGCTTTACCTTTGCACGGTGCTGATGAAGCATCCTAACTTCCTCATACTCGACGAGCCTACAAACGACCTTGATATTGATACGTTGCAGGTGCTTGAGGAATACCTTGAAGATTTCCCTGGTTGTGTAATTGTAGTGTCGCACGACCGATATTTCACTGATAAGATTGTTGACCATCTTCTTGTGTTCCACGGAGAAGGCGACATACAGGATTTTCCAGGCAACTACACGCAATATCGCGAATATCAACGCTTGCAGCCAAAGGAACAGGTTGAGGCAGCGAAGCCGCAAGTGCGCGAGAAACCTCATACGGAGAAACACAAACTCTCGTATAAGGAGAAGGTGGAATATGAAAAACTGGAGAAAGATATAGAGGCGCTTGAATCTGAGCAAAAGCAAATAGAGCAGGTATTGTCGTCGCCTGATGTTCCAGTAGATAAGATTGTAGAGTTGAGCAAGCGCTTGCCGATACTCAAAGACGAACTTGACGAGAAGTCAATGCGTTGGTTAGAGTTGGCAGAGTTTGCATCCTAAAGCATCCCACTCGTTATCCGAGGCAGCGTCCTCCATACGCATAGTGGATGTGTGTCGAAATTGTGGAGTTAAGCAGTCAACTGGTTTCACAATAAAAAAGCTCCTCGGGTTGAGGAGCTTTTATCTTTAGTTTCCAAGTATGATTGATGCTGTGGTTGTGATGTCGCTGACTGAAATCTCACCGTCGCCATCGGCATCAGCATTCGTTGCGTCGAATGGGTCTGGGTCTAATCCTAAAATATAGGATGCGATTGTTGTGATGTCTGCAACATTAACTTCACCATCACCGTTTGCGTCGCCTGGTAAGCCTTGAGGGTCGAGGTCTTTGGTGATCACATACTGCTCAAAACCATTCTCCTTGAACTTACCACTTAGATAATAAGTGTTGAAGAACAATGTCTTCTTCTCTGCATCGAAGTATGACGCGTCTGCTGTAGTCTTAACAGTTCTGTAGTCATTGACGGTAACCTCAACCTTCTTGTATATAAACGGTGTAACCTGTTCATCGAATGTTACTGTACCTGCCTCCTGGTCCCAGTAGAAGAAGAACTCTGTGTAGTCATACATAGGAGAAAGTTTCCAACTCTTCTTATTGTTTTGATCTTGGAATGCAATAACATCATTCTGTGTTATTTTCTCCCAAACCGAGTATGTGTATGTGCCTTCATACTTTGCTACCCAGTCAGGTTCCATGTCGGTTATGTATTCAAAGTTTGTGAAGGCATACTCGCGATAAGCTCCTTCTGGAGTCATAGAGATTACGACCAAAGTATATTTGTCAGGTGCATCGAGTTTGCATCTCAATTCCTTCACTGTGGCAAAACTTGGTGTAATCGTGCCAGCAACTACATCATTGAATATTTGTTCTGCATCAGTCTTGTTTGCTGTGCCTGACTTAACTACATAGGCATATTTCTTTACGTCGTCGGTGTAAGTGAGCTTGGCTGACATTATTCCGTCTTCTGCAACGTTCACTTCGTCGATAGCAATGTCGTAGATAGGGTAGCCTGATATGAGGAATTCATCTACGCCTCTCCTTACTGATATGTTGCTGTAGTGATAGACAAGCGTCAGCGACAACTTACCGATAACTTCGTCGAATGTGCATGGAGAGTTCTTATAGGTGTTGTTCTTGTTGAAAGTCGGTGCATCTGAGATGAAGTATTCGGTGCCGCTGTAAGAGAAAGCAAGATGCTGTTTAGGCACTGTACAGTTGTGTGTGGTGGTGTCATGGTTGACAATGAGTGACGACATTGTTGCAAAGTTGTCAATCTTAAACTGCTGAGTGCTTCCTTCGCTGAGCAAATAACGGCTTGCAACAGGTGAAACTGAAGGCTCGAACAGGTCTTTGTAGGAATATGTGTAAGTGCCGAATCCGTCTTTCACAGGCTCCCATTTCGACCACTCAATAGAGTCTGTGCCATCAGTAACCTTGTGGAATACTGACCACGGCAGAGCATCTTTGTATGCATCAAATGTACCTGCTGGCACATAGAGTGTAGCGTTAGAATATGCCGTGTTGTCGAATATTGTTGTCAGGAAGTCCTTTGGCGTACTGCCTTCAACCGTTACCGATTGTAATTTGCTGCAGTTGTGGATGGAATTTGCTGCAATGTACTCAATGGTTTCAGGGATTGTAATCGATGTGATGTTTGAATATTCAAAAGCTTTAGGACCTATGTTAGTCACGTTATATTCGTTTTCGTCAATGATGATTGTTGAAGGAATAACGATATCGCCTGAATAGATTGTTCCGTTTGAAGGGAATGTACATTCAACTTTGTTGCTGCCTAATATATTATAGAACAAACCATCTACAATGTTTGCTGTTCTGTCAGGGGTGATGCCGATTGTTGCATCTTGGTAGCTTTTGTATGAGCCGGCAACAGACGAAAGGAAGTAACCATTGCCGATGCCCGACCATCCAAAGTTGAAGTGGAAGTAATTGTTTGAGTCATATCCGTCTGTGACAAAAGCATGTCCGCCTTCTGAAGATTGACCAGTGTAGAAGACCGGACGGCCAGCGTCAAGTTCTTTCTTAATCGCATTCTCCCAATTGGATTGGGTGTATGACGAGCGATATATGGTCTTTACTGAAGTCTTATATCCAAAGTAGTTCTTCAATGCAGGGGCAATGGATGCCGAATATGAGCTACTACCGTCAGAACCGTAATTCATTGATATTGCAATACCACAGTCAGACATCAGCTTTGCAACGGCATTTGCTTCCTCATCAGTGTAATTCTTGTACATTGGCAGCATTTTGTCCCATTCGTAGTGTGACTCAGAGAAATTGGCAGATAATGTCTGTCCATTCCAGCTGTACGACTTCGAGCCTTTACCCACCATAGGCCATTTGTGGTAGTACATAATCATAGCCAAAGCTGTTGCACCACATCCAGTGACGCATTTGCCGCCTTTATCTGAAGGGCAGAAACGGTTGTACGGCGTTCCCTGATCCCAGCAAAGCTCGCCAAGCAAAGGTGAAACGACTGGCAGAGGTGCGTCGGCAGACTTAGGCTGAACAGTTTTTTCGCCAGTTTCACGGAGGTACTCAATCTGGTCTTGATAGCCTTTCAACCATTCTTTTGCGTTTTCAGGAAGGTTATCGTAGTCAAACGAACCGCTGTCAGAGTATCCAAGTATTGTGTTACCAACAACATCGTCGGCAGCAACAATCACGAATCCATTGTTGTTTGACTTGTTGAAGACATAGAAGTCGCGGCTTATGGTCTGTTTGTTTTTTGAAACAGCCGTGTAAGCAAGTTCAAGGTTTTGTGAAGCTTTCACGAAGCCTTGCTTTGCCAGACTTTGAGCCTCGCTGACGTTGATAACTTTTGCCTGCGCAATGAATGCAGACATCAATACTATTGCAAGAGTGAATATTCTTTTCATGATGTTTTCTTTAATTTCGGTTGCAAAGTTATCTTTTTTTTACCAATTTGAAAAATATTTATATGTTTTTTTACTCATTATTATATAAAAATATTCCACTTTCGCAAGTACGCATATTGCTTGTTTTGTTTCACGCAGAGAAAATTCTGACCTTTTCAGGTCTGCATTCTAATGCCGGTTCAAGCCTAAAACTCATTTTAGCCTTGCCCCATCAATACAATGCAACATCTGCGATGTTTCAGAATTTTGGCAGAGGCGCAAAGGAGCGCAGAGGGGTCCCCTCCATTTCCCCCGATAGGGGAGTGCCCAATTCCTCTCATACGGGGAAAGTTAGGGTAGGCTTTCTTTTGCGTTCAAGTTGCACTCTGCGTGAAATCACACATTCAAGACTTGTGCAAAATTATATCTAAATGACGCTTGAGACTCGCCTCTTGGTGTCTGATTCGGCACCTATGTCTCAGCTATTAGCGGAGCAAATAGAAAAAATACGAAAAAGATAGGACAAAAGTGACTCTTTTGTCTCATATTTGCATTGCAATTCATTTTATGGGGCGTCGCGCTTAGTGGTGGTTTGGTGGCTGCGGGGTGGGTGTTGTAATGCTTTACATGGCTTGTCCTTTAATCTACCTCTCCACACCTTAGGCGTTTAGCTTTTCATACCTTAGGTGTTTCGGCTGTCATACC
>JAUNQM010000350.1 GCA_030536165.1 Prevotellaceae bacterium
TTTAGTCGCGCGATGCGCTTTGTAAAAGCGGCAGAGCCGATTACAGGATGACGAACGTGGGGTCCATGATGACGAGCGTGGGAACTTGAAACCTGAAACCTTGAACAGCCCCCTCCATCTCCCCCCATAGGGAAGAGTTAGATTCCCTCCCTACGGGGGAGGGCAGGGTGGGACTATTATTTACCGAGAATCATTGCTGCGACTGTGGTGATGTCGGACACGGTTATCTCACCGTCATGGTCGGCATCGGCATTGGCTAAGTTGAAGTTTTCAGGTGTATTGCCGAGTATATGGGCAGCTATTGCTGTTATGTCTGCAACATCTACCATTCCGTCACCATTCGCATCGCCATAGAGTCCGAGCATTGTCAGCATGCCATCAGTAAGCAGAGTGCTTGAATCCCACAGATATTTATCATCGACAACAGTGATTGCACCTGTCGGCTTAGTTGTTCCGAGCGTGAAGGCTTTTACCTTTGTGCCAGGAAGTAACGGCTCACTGTCGGCAGTCTCGCTGATTCGCAGTGTTGCGTTGGTGAAGACAGCACCGCCATTCAATGCCAACGTGTTAGAGAATACTGCAAGTCCAGAATTTCTTACAGGTATCACAACATTGGCATTAGCCACGGTGAGTTTAGCTGAGAGGGTGAGCTTGCTCATGTTGACGAGTGTGTCGCCTCCAAAGATTGTTGCGTCCTTATTGACCGAAACTTTACCTGCAAGCGTACCTTTACCACAAAGACAAGCACCATCAGTGACGCTGATGATTCCTGTGCCTGTGTGATTGCCGTTGACAATTAGACATCCACCCTTGACGGTTGTCGTCCCGCTGTATGTGTTTGCTCCTGTAAGACGCCAGTCTCCTGTACCAATCTTTGTGATACTTGTAGTGCCTGTATGTCCGCTTCCAGAACAAGAATAGTTGTTGATTACGCCTTTGAAAGTCTCGTCGGTATTGGCTCCGCCTATTGTCCAAGAGGTAGAGAAACCATCTGTCTGCTTACTTGAGCCACGAAGTTCTGTACCTGTATCGCCCGACAAACCACCAATAGAATAAGTTCCGTTTGTGTCCCATCCTACTGCGTACGCGCCATTCTTCAAAACGACGACACCATTCGGTATGCTCTTGTTCTTGTTGAAGAGTAAGAGATTGCCTGAGGAGTTTGCATTGGCAATCAGAGTACCTGTAAACTCAGTCCAGTCGCCCTGAATGTATTCACGCAGATAAGGAATATTGAACTGGAGTGTTCCGCTGCCTGACACCTTGCTGCTGATGTAGCAGTTGCGATTAGGTGAGAAATAAGACGTAGTACCCTCTTTCACTTCAATAGGGAAAGAGTATGTTTCGTAGTTTGCTGATTCACCTGCTGTACGCAGCGTTCCTCCTGCAAACACAAGCCCGCTGCTTTTGCCGATGCCCGCATTTGAGATTGCTGGTGAGCTTAAATACAGCGTGCCACCTTCAAGGATTGTTGAGCCTGTGTAATTGAAGAAGTTCTCTGAGCCTACGGTAATCTGACCACCACCATTGATGATGAAATCAGATACGTTACCGTATTCTTCTACTGTTCCATTCATTGTCACCGTCGAGCCTTGCTTCACGCTTAGCGATGATGTCTGCAAAAGTCGTGCGCTACGGTTGGTTGTTGTCGTAGGACCTGTGTAGGCAAACGTACCTCCGTCAAACACCCAGTTCTGTGCAAACTCCGAACTTGCTCCAATAGCACTCGGCTCGCCACCATTCTTGAGAGTGTTGAACTCAATCGTACCGCCGTGAAGGGCTGTGCGGCCTTTGTATGTATTCAGTGTATTTAAGGCAAGCCTACCTTCGCCGCCTTTGTTCATTGAAGTAGTGTTGCCTCCGATTGACCCATCTTCACAATCTAAAGTGAAATCGCCATCGCCACGGACAACAACGGCCGCAGGAGCTACTTGGTTTATCATCCCAACTAAATAAGAATGCTCAGCTGTAGTTTCAAAGAGAACATTCTGTCCGTCCTCGTATGTCTTGCCATTTCTCCATCCCGTGCTTCCAACTGCCCATACTGCAACATCTGGTGCCCAAACAACATCTGCGGCAAAGTC
>JAUNQM010000351.1 GCA_030536165.1 Prevotellaceae bacterium
ACACTGCAGGCAAGCCTTCAGCATTGAAACTTACAAGCATCACCGACCCATTGGGGTGGAAATCGGATGGGGCAGATGTGGCATTGGTACAGTTTGAAGTTGTCGATATCAACGGACAGCGTTGTCCTATTGATAATCGCATGGTGCATTTCTCATTTAACGGTCCTGCTGAATGGCGCGGAGGCATAGCACAGGTAAAGCAATGGAATAAAAACGAATTAGCCGACGGTACCCCTGTTGATGTCCAATTGCAGGCAGATAGCATTGCTGGAGTCAAGGCAAAACATCATGATGCCAACAAAGCTGGCTCGCAGTTCTTGAACAGCAGCGAAAGCATGCCTACGCAGTATCGGTCGGACAATATGGCAATGAGCACATCGCTTCCTGTTGAAAGTGGCGTCAATCGTATCATGCTACGCTCGTTGCTTGGTCAATATGGAGAAGTCACACTTACGGCTAAAGCTGACGGATTACCTGAAACATCAATCACACTCACGACTATCCCATTTGAAACCCACGACGGACTCTCCCCTATTCTACCTAACGATGGCATGAAAGGTGTGCTCGAACGCGGAGAAACGCCATTGTCAGCATCGTTTATCAAGTCAGCCGAGGATGTACCTGTCATTGCTGTTGAGTCAGGTAGCAATCAGGAAGATGCAAAGTACGCAATCGACAAGAACGAGCGCACCACGTGGTCGTCGTCATCCGTCAGAGGTGAACAGTGGATACGTTTCACACTACAGCAACCCACCACCATTAGTGAGATAGTAATGAAGATGGGCGACTTCCGCAGCAAGTCGTATCCTATCGAGGTTATTGCCGACAGCGTGGTTTGTTTCAAGGGGGAAACCTATAGGACAATGTCGTATGTGCATATACCAGTGGGCAACATCCGTGCAAAGCAGTTCACAATACGTCTTGCAGGTGAGACGCTCAATGGAGATGCATTTGCCAACGTAAAAGAACTGGATTCAAAGAACAACGACCGCTCAACAAAAGGCACAAAGCAGCTCCGCATCATAGAAGCGCAGTTTATTCATAAGTTGTAAAAACATCCCCCGAGCCATCGAATTATCGAAACATCGAAAAAATAACTAATAACATGACTTGGTATTTATTTTTCAATAATGAACTTGTCTTAATCGAGAACGAAGACGGTACTTATTCCATACTTACAGGCAATGAATGCCCAGTAGAGCTAAAGGAGTGGGACACCGTCCACACCCTCGGCGACATGAAAACAGCCACTGTCAGCAGCATGTTGACTGCGTCCGACGGCACACTAAAACTCACCACAATGCCACTGCGCAAGGCATGGAACTATATTCCGCAAGCCGACTACGACCGTGCAGGCAAGTGTTCGGAAATCATCTATTGGGACAGGAACACGCAGTATTGCGGCGTCTGCGGTGCACCGATGAAAAAGAACACACCGATATCGAAGCGCTGCGAACATTGCGGAAAGGAAGTCTGGCCGCAACTCGCCATTGCCGTAATCGTCAGAATTACGAGAAGCGTTCATAAACCAGCGGGTGACGAAGAAGAAGTCTTGCTCGTCCATGCGCGAAACTTCCGCCGCGATTTCTATGGACTCGTAGCAGGGTTCGTAGAGACAGGCGAGACGCTTGAAGAAGCCATCGTGCGTGAAGTGCGTGAAGAAGTAGGGTTAGAGATAAGAAACATCCGATACTTCGCATCGCAGCCGTGGCCATATCCGTCGGGGCTTATGGTCGGTTTCACTGCCGAGTATGCCAGCGGCGAGATAAAACTGCAAGAGGAGGAACTGTCAGCTGGCGGATGGTTCACGAAAGACAACCTACCTACCATTCCTGAGAAACTCTCCATCGCACGCAAACTGATTGACGCATGGGTCGAGGCAGACTGAGCCACAACCTTCACATAAACCAGACAACAGATAACGACCACGAAATCACTCGATAAAAGTCGTTCCAGCCTCATTTTCCCAAGTCAAATCATAATCTTATTCCTACTCATCAATCCACACGTCGTTACTCACTTCTTCACACGTCCGTTTAACTCGGGAAAAGTTTTGCAAAACTTCCGACAAAGTTTT
>JAUNQM010000352.1 GCA_030536165.1 Prevotellaceae bacterium
TCCGCGCTGGAGTGTGCCCCAGTGGATTGGTCCCATCTTGTAGGCATGGTTGCTCTGGTTGGTGTTAGAGCCTGCATTATAGAATGAGAATTCACCACCGATAAGCAATGTAGATTTATGATGGCTACATGCAAACGGTCCACAGAGTGCTGCGCACGCCTCACCATTGTCCATGTAGGCATTAGCAAAGAAGCATGAAGCCTCTGACGAGAAGCCCTTGCCAATGTGGACAGCCTCGCCTACGAAGCTCTCGTAAATCTTTGCGGCATCTGTCACCTCTGCCCCAGCGGCTGTGACACTCTTTTCCATTATCACATCGGGACCAATATAGGTGTTGCTGCCTATGTAGGAATCAACGATTTTGGTTGCGCCTTCTATCATGGCACCATCGGCAATGACGGTTGCTGCTACTATGGCTGATGCACTTACTTCTTTCTCAACAAGAGCAAACACCTCTGTGCTGTTCATCATCATGTAAGCCAGTTGTGCCGTAAGCTGCGGACAAAGTATTATGTTGCCGTCGCCACCTTCGTTGAGCACGGATATCACATTCGGCTTAAAGGGTTTGCCGCTGCCTTTGATAATCTTTGCGTCGGCAATGCGCACGTCGCTTCCTATCTCAACGTAGCCATAGAAATTGCTGTTGCGAATGTTGAGTGCGTTGAAGTCGTCGGCTACGGTCACATAATTCCAATCCTCAGCCCAGCAATGCTGTAGGCGCTCGAGCGTTTCAATCTCTTGTAAGTTTAGTTTTCTCATATCTAAAAGTTTCGATTTTTCGGGTTATCGATATTTCGAATACAAAGTACATGCTTTTATTCTTCTATATTATATAGGAAATCATTGTAAGGATATTTCTGCACGTGGAGTTCGCGCACCTTCTTATATAATGTATCCCTTAACTCATCAATGTTCTGCTTTTGTGTGGCAGAAACAAACAAACAGTTATCATTGAGCTTTGCCATCCACGTCTTCTTCAGGTCTTCGAGCGGAATGTTCTCCTTCTGCATTGGCGTGAGGTCGTCTTCATCCTTCGGTATCCATGTATAAGCATCTACCTTATTGAAGACTATCATTTGCGGCATGTCGGAGCATCCGAGGTCAGAGAGTGTGCGGTCAACTACTTTTAGCTGGTCTTCGAAATCAGGATGCGAAATATCAACCACATGTATGAGCAAGTCTGCCTCGCGCACCTCGTCGAGTGTGCTCTTGAATGAATCCACAAGATCGGTCGGCAGTTTGCGTATGAATCCTACAGTATCGGCAAGGAGGAATGGCAAGTTCTCTATTACGACCTTACGCACAGTGGTGTCGAGCGTTGCAAAGAGTTTGTTCTCGGCAAACACCTGCGACTTCGACAGCAGGTTCATGATTGTGCTCTTTCCCACATTGGTATAGCCGACCAAAGCCGCACGAATAAGGCGACCACGGTTCTTGCGTTGCGTAGTCTTTTGCTTTTCTATATCCACAAGTCGCTGTTTCAGCAACGTCAGTCTCTGCAAGATTATACGGCGGTCCATTTCCAACTGCGTCTCACCAGGACCACGCAGTCCCACAGATCCCTTTCCGCCTCCACCGCCAGAGCCACCAGCCTGACGTTCAAGGTGAGTCCATAGTCGTTGCAGACGCGGCAGCATATACCTGTATTGGGCTATCTCGACCTGTGTCTTTGCCTCTGCGGTCTGTGCGCGCATGGCAAAGATATCAAGAATCAATGTCGTGCGGTCAAGAATCTTAACCTTCAGTTCGGCCTCTATGTTGCGTATCTGCTTTGCCGAAAGTTCATCGTCGAAGATTACCATACCCACTTCGCGGTCATTGTCCTCTTCGTCTTCGATGAACTGACGTATCTCTTCGAGTTTACCCTTGCCCACGTATGTCACGCTGCTCGGCCCGTCCATACGCTGAGTGAAGCGCTTCACGGTCACGGCACCTGCTGTGTCGGCAAGAAACTCAAGTTCGTCAAGATACTCGTTGGTCTTCTCCTCACTCTGTCGGTTGGTGATGAGTCCTACCAGTACGGCACTTTCGGTCTTTGCCTCGGAGATTACAAATTCTTTCATTGT
>JAUNQM010000094.1 GCA_030536165.1 Prevotellaceae bacterium
CGATTCATGGCACCGTGAGCCCCGGGCTTATTGAGCTACGGGGCTTTTTTGTGTGCTTAGGCATCAACTATAGGCGTAACTATAGGCCTAAATGCATTATTTTATAAAAAATATAGGTTATAGTTGTGCGTAGGTGAAAACTTTTTATTACTTTTGCATCGTAAAAGAACAGGTCGTATCGGTTAGATTGGGATACTCATCAAATTTCAATGTGGAACCGAGACCGCTGCTTTCTCAATGGCGGGCCACAACTATTAAGGTTGCAATTTATTGCCGGTGGATTACAAAGTCTAAGTAGCACTCAAAACTTTTATTAGTCGGAGTTTCATCACATCACTGATACGACCTTTTTATATTGACTAATTTTGAAATTTCAATTTTGTATCATGTTTAGCGGGATTGTTGAAGAATTTGCAACTGTTGTTGCTATAAATAAGGATCGTGAAAATATTGATTTCACGTTGCGTTGTTCGTTTACTGAGGAACTGAAGATAGATCAGAGTGTTTCGCACAATGGTGTTTGCCTTACTGTGGTGATGATTGAAGGTGAAACTTACATGGTGACTGCTATGAAGGAGACTCTTGATAGGAGTAATCTTGGTTTGCTTTGTGTTGGTGATAAGGTGAATGTGGAGCGTTCGATGCTGATGAATGGTAGATTGGATGGGCATATTGTTCAGGGGCATGTTGATGAGACTGCGGTATGCACAGACGTGAAAGATGCTGATGGAAGTAAGTATTTTACTTTTGAGTATAATGTTGATAAGGAGATGGCGAAGCGTGGGTATTTCACTGTTGACAAGGGCAGTGTTACGGTGAATGGCGTTTCTCTTACTGTTTGCAATCCTACGGATAATACTTTTCAGGTTGCAATAATTCCTTACACTTTCGAGCACACGAACTTTTGTGATATTGAGGTAGGGAGTTTGGTTAATATTGAATTTGATATCTTGGGGAAGTATATTGCAAGGCTGATGATGCCTACCCCTAACCCCTCCCGAAGGGAAGGGGATTGAAGGCCTCTCCCTAATCCCTCCCGAAGGGAAGGGGAACTTTGCTCTCCCCTTTAGGGGGGAGATGGAGGGAGCATTACGTTTTTGCGATTATAGTTGCTATAGATATACTTGATAAAAGAAAAACTGACTTATTATGAAATCAAAACTTTTACTATTATGCCTTTCGATGGAGGCTGTGTTTGCGTGGGGGCAGTTGCCTTACCAGAATGCGAATCTTTCGGCAAGTGAGCGTGCTGCTGATTTGTGTGGAAGACTTACTTTGGAGGAGAAAGCTAAGTTGATGGTTAATTCGTCGGAGGCGATTCCTCGTCTTGGCATTCCTGAGTTCTCTTGGTGGAATGAGGCGCTGCATGGTGTTGCTAGGAATGGTAAGGCTACTGTGTTTCCTTGCTGTATTGGTATGGCATCGAGTTTTGATGATGCGTTGTTATATAAGGTGTATTCTGCCGTGAGTGATGAGGGTAGGGCAAAGCATACAGCTGCTGAAAAGCGCGGAAAGAGATATGCTGGTGTGTCGTACTGGACTCCTAATATCAATATTTTCCGTGACCCTCGTTGGGGGCGTGGTCAGGAAACGTATGGTGAAGACCCATATCAAACGGGAAGGATGGCTTCGATGGTGGTTAAGGGTCTGCAGGGTGATGATGGACATAAGTATCGCAAGGCTTTTGCTTGTGCGAAGCATTTCGCTGTGCATAGCGGTCCAGAGAGTACTCGCCATCATCTAAACCTCGATAATATTTCTCCACGCGACCTTTGGGAAACTTATCTGCCTGCTTTTAAGACTTTGGTGAAGGAGGCTGGAGTGAAGGAAGTTATGTGTGCTTATCAGCGTTTGGATGGTGAACCTTGCTGTGGAAATAATCGTCTGCTGACTCAGATTCTCCGCAATGAATGGGGATTTGATGGCATTGTAGTAAGTGATTGTGGCGCCATTCGCGACTTTTATCAGAAGGGGCATCACGAGGTTTCTGCCGATGCTCCGTCGGCTGCTGGCAAGGCTGTTCTTTCTGGTACGGATGTTAACTGCGGAAGTGTTTATCTTAAACTTCCTGAGGCTGTTGAAAAGGGTTATATTAAGGAATCGGACATTGATGTCAGTGTTAAGCGTCTGCTACAGGGGCGTTTTGAACTTGGCGATTTTGACTCTGATGAACTGAACGACTGGACGAAGATTCCAGAGTCGGTGGTCTGCTCTAAAGAACATAAGGAGCTTGCGCTGCAGATGGCACGTGAGCAGATGGTACTGCTTCACAACAAGAATCATGCTTTGCCTCTTGAACGTTCAGAGAAAGTGCTTCTCATGGGTCCTAATGCTGCTGACTCGCTTGTGTTATGGAGTATTTATTATGGGCAGCCGACACACTCTGTTACTATTAAGGAGGGCATTGAGAGTAAGATTGGTGTCATTCCTTATTACAAGGCTTGCGAGCTGACGGATTATAACGATAGTCCGACGAAGAACATTCGCAAGGTGCTTGAATATGGTACTGATGATTATATTCCAGAGGCAAATACGTCGAAGGAAATCTATTCAGTGGAGTCAGCCTTGTATGCTGCAGAGGACTATGAAACAGTGATTTTCGTAGGTGGAATATCTCCGATTATTGAACGCGAGGAAGCTCGAGTAGATCTTCCTGGATTCAAGGGAGGCGACCGCACGAGCATTGAATTGCCGATGGTTCAACGCGAGATACTTGCTGCACTTCATTGGGCTGGTAAGAAGGTTATCTTTGTCAATTGTAGTGGCTCTGCTGTTGCGCTCACTCCTGAACTTAAGAGTTGCGATGCGATACTTCAGGCGTGGTACCCAGGTGAGCAAGGCGGTTATGCAGTTGCCGATGTGCTTTATGGTGATTACAATCCTTCGGGCAAGTTGCCTGTGACGTTTTATAAGGATGATAGTGTGTTGAAGGACTTTGAGGACTACAGTCTTAAGGGCTATACTTACCGCTATATAAAGCAGAAACCTCTGTTTCCATACGGATTTGGACTGAGCTATACGACTTTTGAAATTGGTAAGGCTGAGCTGACAGAGAAGGCTGGGGAGAGGGTGATGATTGTGCCTGTGACGAACACTGGTGGTAGAGAGGGGACTGAGGTTGTGCAGCTCTACATGCGTTGCCTGGATGATAAAGAGGGCCCGAATCTTACTCTCCGCGGCTATGTGCGTGTGACACTTAAGGCTGGGGAGACGAGGAACGTGGAGATACCTGTGCCTGAATCTACTTTCGAGCGTTTCGATTCGGGAACGAACACAATGCGGGTTGTGCCAGGGAGATATGAATTGCTGTATGGTACTTCGTCGGCAAAATCGGACTTGAAGTCTATCAAGGTGAAGTTGTAGGGGAGAGGCTTTTCAATTGAAAATGCACAATAGACAATGTACAATTTGGGTTCTGGTTTTAGGTTATTGGTTTAGCCAATAACCTAAAACCGTTATAGGGTGGGGGTTATATTTTCTTGAAGAAGTCGTTGCCTTTGTCGTCAACGAGGATGAATGCTGGGAAGTCTTGTACTTGTATTTTCCATATTGCTTCCATTCCGAGTTCTGGGTATTCTACGCATTCGATACTCTTGATATTAGAATAGCTGAGGTATGCAGCTGGTCCGCCTATGCTTCCGAGGTAGAATCCGCCGTGTTTCTTGCAGGCATCGGTGACTACTTGTGTGCGGTTGCCTTTTGCTATCATTATGAGGCTGGCTCCGTGGTCTTGGAACTCATCGACGTATGGATCCATACGGTTTGCTGTGGTTGGTCCCATGCTGCCACATGGCATGCCTTGAGGTGTCTTTGCAGGACCTGCATAGAGTACAGGATGGTCTTTGAAATACTGCGGAATATCTTCGCCAGCATCGAGACGTGCTTTGAGCTTCGCGTGTGCTATGTCGCGGGCAACAATGATTGTGCCGTTGAGACTTACGCGTGTAGAAACAGGATATTTTGACAATTCCTTGCATACATCTTTGATTGGCTGGTTGAGGTCGATAGATATTGCATCGCCTTCGCCTGCCTGACGTAGGTGCTGTGGTATGAGTTCGTAAGGTTTGTCGTCCATCTTTTCAAGCCATATACCGTCGCTGTTTATTTTTGCCTTGATGTTGCGGTCGGCAGAACAACTTACTCCGAGGCCAATTGGACAACTTGCTCCGTGGCGTGGAAGTCGGATGACGCGTATGTCGTGAGCGAAGGCTGCTCCTCCGAACTGCGCTCCGAAACCTATCTTGCGAGCTTCTTCAAGGAGCTGCTTTTCCAATTCGATGTCGCGGAACGCACGTCCAGTCTCGTCGCCAGTGGTAGGGAGTGAATCGTAGAACTTTGTTGAAGCGAGCTTGACTGTGAGGAGGTTCTTTTCGGCTGATGTGCCTCCGATTACGAATGCGATATGATAAGGAGGGCAAGCTGCTGTACCGAGACTCTTCATCTTCTCAACGAGGAAAGGGATAAGGGTGCCTGCGTTCTGGATGCGAGCTTTTGTCTCTTGATAGAGGTATGACTTGTTGGCAGAACCTCCACCCTTGACTACGAAGAGGAAACGATATTCCATGCCTTCGGTTGCTTCGATGTCAATCTGTGCTGGGAGGTTGCACTTTGTGTTTACTTCTTCGTACATTGACAGAGGTGCGTTCTGCGAATAGCGGAGGTTGTCTTCTGTGTAAGTGTTGAACACGCCTTTTGCTATTGGTTCTTCATCCTCGAAGCCAGTCCAGACTTGCTGTCCCTTCTCAGCGTGAACGATTGCCGTGCCTGTGTCCTGGCAGAAAGGAAGTTGCCCTTTGCATGCCACTTCGGCATTGCGAAGCATAGTGAGTGCTACGTATTTGTCGTTGTCTGATGCCTCAGGGTCGTTGAGGATAGCGGCAACTTTTTCGTTGTGTTCGCGGCGTAGCATGAAGTTAACGTCGTGGAAAGCTTGTGTTGTGAGCAGTTCAAGGGCTCCCTTGCTGACCTTGAGGATAGGATGTCCTTCGAACTCGCTTACGGTGATACCGTCTTTGCTGAGCAAGCGGTATTCTGTTTTGTCTTCACCAAGTTGAAACATTGGTGCATACTTAAATTCGGCCATTTTAATTTATGTTTTTACGGTTTTACATTTTTACGGTTCTTGCGGTTACAGGGTGATGCTGCTTACAATCTTATCAACTGCTGCGCTTAGGCCATCCTTATTCTTACCTCCGGCTGATGCGAAATGAGGCTGGCCTCCACCGCCACCATTGATGAGCTTTGCTGCTTCACGGACTATCTGTCCTGCATTGAGTCCGTTTGCCTTTACAAGGTCTTGGGATATCATTACGGTGAGCATTGGCTTGTCGGCTTCGTATGTGCCGAGGGCAACAAAGAGGTTATCAGGCTGTGCCTGTACGAGTTTGAAAGCAAGGTCCTTTGCCGACTGTGCTGGCATAGGGATTACAGCTTTTACAATCTTCACTCCATTGGCGTCAATAGCTTTTTCAAGCAGACGAGTCTTCATTTCTTCAACCTTCTGTGCCTGGAAAGCTTCGATTTCTTTCTTCATTCCAGCATTTTCGTTGAGGAACTTTTCTATTGTTGCTTTAAGATCTTTTGCATTGTTGAAGAGACTGCGAACTTCCTTGAGTGTGTCTTCCATGTCATAGACTGCGTTCTCAAATGCTTCGCCAGTAATTGCCTCGATACGACGAATACCTGCTGCAACACTTCCTTCGGAAAGAATCTTGAACATGCCGATACGTCCTGTTGAACTTGTGTGGACACCACCGCAGAGCTCAATGCTGTTGCCAAACTGGACAACGCGCACCTTGTCGCCATACTTCTCGCCGAAGAGAGCGATTGCACCCATCTTCTTTGCTTCGTCGATTGGGCAATCACGCTGCTCCTGCAATGGAAGGTCTTCGCGGATACGCTCATTTACGAGGCGCTCAACTTGTCGGAGTTGTTCGTCGGTGACTTTCTCGAAATGAGAGAAGTCGAAACGAAGCATGTCTGGTGATACGTATGAGCCCTTCTGCTCTACGTGGTCGCCAAGAACTTCCTTCAGTGCCTGGTCGAGAAGGTGAGTTGCAGAGTGGTTGGCAGCACATGCGTCGCGTTTGTCTGTATCAACGCATGCCATAAACTCAGCCTCTGGGTTCTGCGGCATCTTCTTAGTGAGATGAACGCTTACGCCGTTCTCGCGCTTTGTGTCAAATATTTCAATAGTCTCGTCTTCAGAAACAAGCACGCCTTGGTCGCCGACCTGTCCACCCATTTCTCCGTAGAAAGGAGTCTGGTCGAGCATTATCTGATAGAAGGTGTTCTTCTTTTGAGTCACCTGACGATACTTTGTTATGTGGCAGCTATATTCTGTGTAGTCATAGCCAACGAACTGAGTCTCGGCATCCTTTAATGTAATCCAGTCGCCAGTCTCAACAGCAGCGGCATTACGTGCGCGTGCTTTCTGCTTCTCCATTTCCACGTCGAACTGCTTTTCGTCAACAGTCATTCCGTTTTCACGGCAGATAAGTTCCGTCAGGTCGAGAGGGAAACCGAATGTGTCGAACAGAGTGAAAGCCTTATCGCCAGCAATTACATTCTCGTTTTTAGCCTTTGCTTCGTCCATGAGGTCATTGAGCAACTTGATACCGTTAGCCAATGTGCGGAGGAAAGATTCCTCTTCTTCCATAATTACCTTCCCGATAAGTTCGCGTTGAGCTGGAAGTTCAGGATAAGCTTCGCCCATTTCGTTGATGAGGACAGGAAGAAGTCTGTAGAGGAAAGCATCTTTTTGTCCGAGGAATGTGTAAGCATAGCGAACGGCACGGCGAAGGATTCGACGGATGACGTATCCTGCCTTTGCATTGCTTGGAAGCTGACCGTCGGCAATAGAGAACGCTACAGCACGAAGGTGGTCGGCAACAACACGCATTGCGATGTCGGTCTTTTCCTCTTTGCCATATTCAAGTCCGCTGAGGCGACTTATTTCCTTAATAATAGGCTGGAAGACGTCGGTGTCATAGTTTGAATGTTTTCCCTGCAATGCTCTGACGAGGCGTTCAAAGCCCATACCTGTATCGATAACCTTTGCAGGCAGTGGCTCAAGGCTACCGTCAGCCTTGCGGTTATATTGCATAAACACGAGGTTCCATATTTCTATTACCTGTGGGTCGTCTTGGTTTACGAGTTTTGCTCCAGGCACCTTTGCCTTTTCTTCTTCTGTGCGTGAGTCAAGGTGAATCTCTGAACAAGGACCGCAAGGACCTGTGTCGCCCATTTCCCAGAAGTTGTCGTGCTTGTTACCATTAAGGATATGGTCTTTTGGCAGGTGCTTCTCCCAGAAACTTGCAGCCTCATTATCCCGCTCAAGACCTTCCTCCTTGCTGCCTTCAAATACGGTAGCGTAAAGGTCTTTAGGGTCGAGTTTCAACACGTCAACTAAATATTCCCATGCCCAGTCGATGGCATTCTCCTTGAAATAGTCGCCGAAGCTCCAGTTGCCGAGCATCTCAAACATGGTGTGATGGTAAGTATCGTGTCCTACCTCTTCAAGGTCGTTGTGCTTGCCACTTACACGGAGGCACTTCTGTGAGTCGGCCTGACGGCGACACTGAGGCACTCTGTTGCCAAGGATTATGTCCTTGAACTGATTCATACCGGCATTGGTAAACATCAATGTCGGGTCATCCTTTATTACCATTGGAGCAGAAGGCACGATAAGGTGCTCTTTGCTTTCAAAAAACTTCTTAAACGATTCGCGAATCTCTTTTGCAGTCATTGTTATTATGTTATTTTGGTTTACGATATTTCGAATTTTCGATATTTCGAAAGGCGACGCACATGTCTTAACTCCTACATTTTCTTGGCATGAACCTTTGATATATTGTCGAATTGAGTCTTCAGCAACGTTAGTTCGTCCCTGACATTAGTGAGGCGATTGATTATTTCAGAGGTCTTATCGACTCCAGCGCGGTTATTCTTCAGCATTTCTGCAGCAGCGTCGAGCTTGAAGCCTCGCACCTTGACAAGGTTATAGACTACGCGGATTTCTTCAATATTCTTTTCGCTGTATTGGCGTACGTTGTTGCCAATTGTCTTCGGGCGTATTGAAGGGAAGACAGTTTCCCAGTATCGAAGCAAACTTTCGTTCACCCCGAACATCAGTGCAACCTCTTTTGTAGTGTAATAAACCTTTAGGTTTTTATCTGTCTTTAGCGCCATTGTCAGTGCTATTTCATAATCCAGTGCAAAGTTACGAATAAGTGAGCGAAAAACAAAATTTATTTTGAATTTTCCGAACGGTAGTAACTTCGACGCAGTCAAAGTTACGAATAAGTGAGCGAAAAACAAAATTTATTTTGAATTTTCCGAGCGAGAGTATCTTCGACAAAGTCAAAGATACGATTAAGTGAGCGATTTTCCAAATTATTCAACATTTATTTCTGTTTTTACAGCAAATTTTGCGTGGGGTATTGCGTGGGGTCG
>JAUNQM010000353.1 GCA_030536165.1 Prevotellaceae bacterium
ATTCGTTGTACCTGGTGCAAACGACATCGCTAACCCAGAAGCTGCTTCATTCGACGGTGCTACTGCAACTAAGGTTGAAAGCATCTCTAAGGAAGCATTTGCTACACTCTATGCACCTTACGGATATGAATCTGCTGAAACAAGGGACGCTAACACTCTGTCATACATGGCATACGTAAACGATAAGATTGCTGTCATCGCTCTCGATGGTTGCGAGTTCTCTGCCGACGGCGACTCACTCATCATTTCAGGTTCACTCACTCAGGAGACTATCACTTGGATGGAAAGCGCATGCGCTACAGCTCAGGCTACAGGCCGCAAGGTTGTTGCTATCGCTTCTCACCTCGTTACAATCCCTTACAATGGATATGCTACCCTCGGCACAATGATGAACAACAACGATGCTATCGACCTCATCGGCAGCATCCTCGGCGGTGGTACAGATGGTACTTCAGCACCTAAGTATGAAATCGACAACGCTACAATCAAGGAAAAGATTGCTCACTGTGGCATCACAGCCGTATTCACAGCAGGACACAATTCTACTGACATCCAGACTGTAGTTGCTGAAGACCCTACTTACCAGTTCGTTCAGGTTAACAGCGGTTTTGCAACAGCTTACGAATGCCCACTCCGCACAGTTGCTTTCACAGAGAGCGGCATCAACATCAGTACTGAGTTCCTTAAAGACCTCCCTAACTTTGTTGGCACTCCATTCGAAGACCTCGCTTACCAATCTACATTCACAGGCTTCCCTAAGATGGTTGAAAAGGTCGTAGCTGAAAGATGGGAATCAATCGACGCATTCCTTAAGAAGAACTTCATCTTTGAAGTTGACACAACAGGCACAGCACTTATCTCTGACATGAACATCTTCTTCAAACTTCCTCAGACACCAGAAGAAATGGCAGAAATTATCAACACATCCATCGTTCCTCCACTGCTCAAGGTTGTCACTACTCTTGCACAGGGTAACGAAGACAAGCGCGACTCTGAAGGTCTTCTCGCAGAGTTCCACAATGGCGTTGACGGCATCTTCTTAGGTCTTTTGCAGCCTGACTACAGAACCAACACCATAATTGCTCCACTGATTCTCAGCAGCATCAAGGATGGTTTCGCAGGTGCAGGTCTCGATGTTGACGCACTCGTTGACGGCATCGTAGGTAGCATCGTCTATAACTTCGTTGGCTCTGACCCAACTCAGGTAACCAACGACCTCTACCTCACAGCTCCTTACGGAACGTTCGATGAGACTCTTGGAATAAAAGACATTGAGAACACTCAAATATCAAACAGCAATTCTCAGATGTATAACCTCCAGGGTATCCGCGTAGCAGACAACTATCGTGGCATCGTAATCAAGAACAATAAGAAATACATTGCGAAGTAAAAAATAACAGATCTAATACCAACACATTGCCCGACCTTAGCTCGCATGCTAATGGTCGGGCTTTTTTCGGCATATTGGGAAAAGCCAGCCCCACCCTAACCAGCGGCTAAAGCCTCCTTCTTTGTTGACCTAAAGGTCAAGTTGTCGCAAGCAGAGATACTCAATCTCTGCCCCCCGTAGGGAGGGGACTTGGAGGTACATCCCATTACGGCAAGAGTTCTAATGACCTGTTTGGGTATTGACAAAGTCCCGTTAGGACGACATTACTCAACGTTATGCCTGAAAAAGGCATAACGCGTAGCGTCCACAGCCCAGGATAGAGCGCAGCGGCATCCTGGGTATATACATCCGCCAACCTATCGCTACGCCCTGTGAGGGCAGCAGTAAAAAACAACGCACACAACACTTTTGTCCTTACAGGACGTAAAGGTTATAATGTTATCATTACCAATCCCAAGGCGTCGCTTCGCTTGCCATTGGGCTATGTACCGCTGCGCGGCTGCCCTTGCAGGGCGAGGGGCAAAATAAGCACTGTAAGTGCGTCAAAACATAGGATAGCGCGTGAGCGCTATCTTTGTAACATTCACAAACTAAAGCTCTGCAAGTGCGACAGAACGGTAAGCATTCGATGAATTACATATTGTAGCAGTTGTATAACTGTATTACCTTTGC
>JAUNQM010000354.1 GCA_030536165.1 Prevotellaceae bacterium
TGGATAGTCAATCATGATGACAGGCTTCTTGAAGTATTCCTCAACGAGGAAACGCTCGTGCTCAGATGCAAGGTCGCAGCCCCATGATACAGGGAACTCGAACTTCTTGCCGCCAGCGATTGCCTCTTCAAGTATCTTGATACCTTCGGTGTAAGGAAGGCGTACGAACTCTGTGTCGATGACTGACTTGAGTCGCTCGATGAGACCTTTGTCAACAAACTGGTTGAGGAACTCAAGGTCGTCTATACAGTTGTCGAGAGCCCACTTAACGCAATACTTGATAAAGTCTTCCTCTATATCCATCAGTTCTGTAAGGTCGATGAAAGACACTTCAGGTTCAATCATCCAGAACTCAGCAAGGTGGCGTGGCGTGTTGCTGTTCTCTGCGCGGAACGTAGGACCGAACGTGTAGATTGCACCGAGTGCCGTAGCACCGAGTTCGCCTTCGAGCTGACCGCTTACGGTGAGTGAAGTCTGCTGTCCGAAGAAATCATCGTCGTATATAATCTTGCCGTCCTTGTCCTTCTTCAGGTCGTAGAGGTTCTTGGTTGTTACCTGGAACATGTTACCTGCACCTTCGCAGTCAGATGCTGTGATGAGCGGTGTGTTGAAGTAGAAGTAGCCATGATTGTGGAAATATGTGTGGATTGCCATAGCCATGTTGTGGCGGATGCGCATCACAGCACCGAATGTGTTAGTGCGGAGACGCATATTGGCATGTTCACGCATAAACTCGAAACTCTGTCCTTTCTTCTGCATTGGATAGTCGGCAGGGCAAGTGCCGAGTATTTCCAGTTCGCGGCATTGCAGTTCTACTGCCTGACCAGAGCCCTGCGACTCAACCAACTCACCATTGACGCTGATGCATGCACCAGTCGTGATGAGCTTCACTTGGTCCTCTGGGAACTTGTCGAGTTCAATGACAATCTGTATATTCTTAATCGTAGAACCATCGTTGAGTGCTACAAAGCCGACTGCCTTTGAACCGCGGCGAGTGCGTACCCAACCTTTTACATTTACGATAGCACCGAAATCTGTACGCTTCAGTGCGTCAATGATTTTTGTTCTTTTAATTGCTTCCATGCTATATGTTATTTATTATGAGTTATTGGTTACTGGTTATGGTCACAAACCTACAACCAACAACCAATAACCAACAACCATTTTATTATTCAAATGCCCCTTCCTTAAGCATTATCACTTCCTTCTCAGTAAGGTAGCGCCAGTCGCCACGACGAACATTCTTCTTTGTGAGTCCGGCAAACATCGTGCGGTCGAGCTTTACCACTTTGTAGCCGAGTGCCTCAAACATACGACGAACGATGCGGTTTCTTCCGCTGTGGATTTCGATACCAACCTGGCTCTTATCAACTTCATCAGCATATTCAGCCTGGTCAGCGTGGATTTCGCCATCTTCAAGGGTGATGCCTTCTACGAGTTGTTCAAGGTCGTGCTTGGTGACATTGTGGTCGAGTCTTACGTGATATACCTTCTTCTTAAGGAATTTAGGATGTGTGAGCTTGCTGGCAAGGTCGCCATCGTTGGTGAGCAGAAGCACGCCAGTTGTGTTGCGGTCAAGACGACCTACTGGATAGATGCGCTCACGGCAAGCATTTTTCACAAGTTCCATAACAGTCTTGCGCTGCTGAGGGTCGTCGCTTGTAGTCACGTAGTCCTTTGGCTTGTTGAGGAGAACATAGACTTTCTTCTCAAGACTTACCGTCTGATCGTGGAAACGAACTTCGTCAGTGCGTGTAACCTTTACTCCGAGTTCTGTTACTATTTCGCCATTAACGGAAACGACACCTGCCTGAATGAAGTCGTCGGCTTCACGACGTGAGCATACACCTGCGTTTGCAAGATACTTGTTCAGACGTATTGGTTCGTTAGGGTCGTAATGTAATTCCTTATACTCAATCTGCTTCTTAAATGAATACTTCGCATTAGGATTGTATCCGTTTGTCCTTGGACGATACCCACCTTGATTACCTCTTGGCTGGTAGCCGCCTCTCTGCTGGTATCCACCACGCTGCTGATATCCACCCCTT
>JAUNQM010000095.1 GCA_030536165.1 Prevotellaceae bacterium
AATAACATCTATACACACATTATTTAGCGTATTAAAGAGTTGATGGCAGGAAAATTCACAGCAACTTATACACTAAAAAAGAAACTTTGTTCAAATAGATGCTTTTGCAAAACACAGAATGCAATAGTATGTGTTTTTTGAAAAAATAAGAAATAAATTTCATGAACTCGCATAAAATATCATAGCATTACATAAGGTCACGCAAGGTCACTTTCGACTCAAAAAGGTCACCTGAAGGTCACCTTAAAAAGAAATCAAGCAGTCAACATTGTGTTAACTGCCTGATTTTCAGTGTGGACCAGCCTGGGCTTGAACCAGGGACCTCCAGATTATGAGTCTGTTGCTCTAACCAACTGAGCTACAAGTCCTGCAATTTTGTGTTTTGCGGCTGCAAAGGTAATACTTTTTTTTGTATCTTCAAAGAAATTTCGATGAAAGTTTGTTGTTTTATGAATAAATGTGGGGATTTTGCTTATTATTTAGTAACTTTGCACGGAATTTCATAACTTCTATCACAACTTCAGAAACATGTCATCGGAAATTTTGAAAAGTAGTGCCTATTATTCTGGGCTTACTTCGCAGCAGGTGGAACATAGCCGTTCGCAACATGGACGCAACGTGATTACTCCTGCTAAGAAGACGCCTTGGTGGAGACTCTATATTGAAAAGTATGACGACCCTATAATCAAAATCCTCATTGTGGCTGCCTTGCTTTCGGTTGGGCTTTCTTTTTTCGGTGGCAACTTGGTGGAAACACTTGGGATTGTGATTGCTATCTTCTTGGCTACGACTATCGGCTTTATTTTTGAGATGGATGCCGCGAGGAAGTTTGACGTGCTTACGGCTTTCAACGAGGAATCGCCTGTCAAGGTGCGCCGAAATGGGAAGGTGATGGAGATTGCACGTCAGCATATTGTGGTCGGTGATATCGTGCTTATTGAAATAGGCGACGAGATTCCTGCCGACGGTGATTTGCTTGAGGCTATGAGTTTGCAGGTGAACGAGAGTTCACTTACTGGCGAGATGCTCACGGCAAAATGTGTTTGCTCGGATGCATCGAATGTGGCAAACTCCACTTTTGCCTACCCTGTGAACCGCGTCTATCGTTCGACGATGGTGATGGATGGGCGTGGTGTGATGCGCGTTACCGAGGTCGGCGACAGCACTGAAATAGGTCGTGTGGCGCATAAGTCGATGGAGATGACTGACGTAGAGACGCCTTTGAACAAGCAGTTGACCAAGCTGGGAAAACAGATTACGTTCTGGGGAATCACGATTTCCGTTTTGGCGTTTCTTATATTTGTCTGCAAGGATTATATCTCTCACGATAACTGGAGGGGATACGATTTCCTTAAAATTGTCCGCACTATCTTGCAATACTTTATGGTATCGGTGACGCTGATTGTTATGGCTGTGCCTGAGGGTCTGCCGATGGCAATCACGCTTTCACTGGCGCTCAACATGCGCAGGATGCTTAAGAGCAGTAATCTTGTGCGTAAGATGCATGCATGCGAGACGATGGGAGCTGTCACTGTTATATGCACTGACAAGACCGGCACACTCACTCAAAACAAGATGACTGTGGGTGAAGTGATTGAAAACAGCCACTTTAATGTCGGCAGCGAATACCTGCGCCCAGCCGACATCTTTGCATATTCCATTGCTGCCAACACCACCGCCGAACTGGCTGACGATGGGCGCGGCATTGGCAACCCGACTGAAGTCTCGCTGCTCCAATGGCTTATTTCCGAAGGATATAACTACAAGGAACTGCGTCAGAAGGTGAAGATTCTTGACCAGATACCTTTCTCGACCGAGAGGAAGTACATGCAAACCGAAGCTGAAATCTTTGGTGAGCGGTTCGTATTTATGAAAGGTGCGCCTGAGATTATCATTGAAAAGACTGGCGCAAAGGATATTGATGACGTGAGGAAAAGGCTCACGGCTTGCCAGCATGCAGGTATGCGCACGCTTGGTTTTGCTGTCAACGGACAGCTTCAGGTTATGGTGGCTATCAGCGACCCTTTGAGAGACGACGTTCCGATGGCGGTTCATGATTGTCTTAAGGCTGGCGTAGAGGTTAAAATAGTCACTGGCGACACGTCGGCAACGGCTCTCGAAATAGCACGCGAAGTGGGATTATCTGTCGGTGAAACCGACAAAAATTGCCATATCACTGGTGCAGACTTCGCGGCTCTTACAGACGAAGAAGCTTTGGCGATAGTCAAGGATATAAAGGTGATGAGTCGGGCTCGTCCAGGCGACAAGCAACGCCTCGTGGAGTTGCTCCAACAGTTAGGCGAAGTGGTTGCTGTGACTGGCGACGGCACTAATGATGCTCCTGCCTTGAATCACGCTCACGTAGGACTCTCGTTGGGATCTGGAACCAGTGTGGCAAAGGAGGCAAGCGATATTACGCTGCTCGACGATTCGTTTGGCAGTATTGTCCGCGCAATTATGTGGGGACGTTCGCTTTACAAGAATCTGCAGCGCTTCCTATTCTTCCAACTTGTAGTAAATGTTGCCGCGCTTGCCCTCTGCGTTATAGGTCCGCTTATCGGCCACAAGATGCCGCTGACCGTTACTCAGATACTCTGGATAAACCTCATTATGGACACGCTTGCAGCAATGGCTCTGTCGTCGTTGCCGCCGTCGGAGAAGGTAATGGACGAAAAACCACGCAAGCAGACCGACTCAATAATCACGCGCAAGATAATCTCTTCAATAGGACTGATTGCAG
The DNA here is from genome assembly GCA_030536165.1 of Prevotellaceae bacterium. Taxonomy (GTDB): domain Bacteria; phylum Bacteroidota; class Bacteroidia; order Bacteroidales; family Bacteroidaceae; genus Prevotella. The sequence goes on from JAUNQM010000095.1 coordinate 2,741, forward strand.
CTGTGGAGTTGATTTATCTTATTGGCTACATTATTTATTCAGAAATGAATCACGACTTGTCGCTGCACAACCTGACTATTTTCTTCACTGGATTCGTCATGCTTCAGTTATGGAATCTGCTTAACGCTAAGACTCTCAACTCGCAGTTGTCGTTGTTCAGCAGGCTGAAGGAATGTCGCGGGCTGGGGGTTGTCATGCTGATGATAATCGTTGGCCAATGGCTGATAGTGCAGTTTGGCGGCGAAATGTTCCGCACAACTCCAATCACCGTTGCCGAGTGGGGCATTATCGTAGTGGCCACTGCACCGATTATACTTTTCTCGCTGAAACTGAAATAGCGTAGCAGTAGCACACAGAATCGGCTGTAATATAATGCTTTGGGTGTTGAAACACGAGCATTGAAGGGGTGCGTTTTGCGCACCAATAAGTCGTTGAAAACTTATATCAGCCTACGCTTGTCTGCACTAAAAAAACTACTCGTCGTTAGTCGTCACTTTACACGTCGCATTAACTCGGGAAAAGTTTTGCAAAACTTTTTTCGAGTATTAACGACGACTTGAGTAAGGCATTGCGTTAAGTGAACAATCGACATTAAATAACAAGAAAAATGATACGCAATATAATCATCGATTTTGGTGGAGTTCTTGTCAGGCTTGACAAGTCAGCAAGCATCAAAGCATTCCGCGACTTGGGCATGGATGTGGTAGCTTCATACATCAACGACTACCGCTCTGAAGCCATTTTTCGCCAGCTGGAACACGGCGAGATAGACATGAAGCAGTTTTGCAATGAGGCTCGCAGACTTTCGGGTGTTAACGCGCCCGATGAAGCTATCGAAGCCGCATGGCTGAGTCTGCTTGTAGGCGTGCCTCAGGAAAGGCTCGACAAAATCCTCGAACTGCGGAAGAAATATCACGTATTCCTTCTGAGCAACACAAACGCATTCCATTGGGACTACTCTGTAAAAGAGTATTTCAAAGACACAGACATCTATTTTGAAAAGATGTATCTGTCATATAAAATAGGACTTACTAAGCCCGACCGACGAATCTTTGAGCTTATGCTCGCCGACGCAGGCATCAAGGCTGACGAATCGTTATTGCTCGATGATTCGGCAGATAACTGCAAAATGGCAGAGGAACTTGGCATTCACACGATGCTGATAGGTAAAGATGAGGACTGGACAGTGAGAGAAATTTAGGCTCAAGAGATACTGAGGACACGATTTTCAAAAACAAACAAAAAAAATGTATTCGCGTGTAACTTTTTGCATAGCTGAATCGTCATTATAAAAGAGAGTATGAAACAAATCAGTTTTCGAAACGACATCCTGCCGCTGAAGAATCAACTCTTCCGTCTGGCGCTTCGCATCACTCTCAACAAGGAAGATGCGGAAGATATCGTACAAGATACGCTGATTAAGGTCTGGAACAAACGCGACGACTGGGAACAAATCGACTCCATAGAGGCATACAGTCTGAAGATTTGCCGCAACCTTGCTCTCGACCACATGAAGTTGCACGACAACCAAAACCTATCAATCGACTCCGACGAAGTGCAAGAACCGCAGACAGATGCAATGGTGAATATCTTGCAACGCGATAAGGTGAATGTAGTGAGGGAACTCATCGACAGTTTGCCGGAAAAGCAAAAAACCACACTTCAGCTTCGCGAGTTTGAAGGGAAAAGCTACAAAGAAATAGCCCTCGTGCTTGGTATCAGCGAAGACCAGGTGAAGATAAACATCTTCCGCGCACGACAGGCAATAAAGAAACGATTTGAGAAATTAGAAGATTAGGTTAAACACCGCAATATGGATTACAAATACATCGAACAACTCTTAGAACGCTACTGGGACTGCCAGACTACGTTGGACGAAGAAGAAATCCTTCGAGCATTCTTCAATCAGGAGGACATACCTGCCCGATTGTTGAAGTATAGGAGTCTGTTTGCATACGAGCATGCATCGGTAAATAACGATGTGCTCGGCGATGACTTCGACGAGAAGATTCTCGACAAGGTCGGCGAGCCAATGCGTCCGCATCATATCACCATTATGCATCGTCTGATGCCGCTCTTCCGTGCTGCGGCTGTTGTTTGCTTCATCATCACACTCGGTGGAATCATCAACAATTCACTCACTTACCGCGCACAAAACACTAAGAAGGTGGCTGTGACGGAAGTGAAGGACACCGTAAAGGCTGTGGAGACGCCACTGGCTTACGATGCCCTTGCTGAAGATTCAGCCAACATCGTAAAGAACTGACAATTTGCTTAAAACTAAATAATATTTGTAAAACAATTCCAGAGGCTGTGAAGTCTCATTACTTTAAGAACATAGGATACTAACTAAATAAGCCGTCTCGTTCTGAGGCGGCTTATTTGCGTTATATTATAACTTCTTTATATTAATGTGTAGGCGGTATTGCTTTTGCGGGAGTGAATATTTCTTCAACACACCAGGACCGCAGCTGCTGTTTCCTATGCCCATGATGGCTGCATCGATGTTCAGGTTTACTACGTCCTCGACTTTCAAATCACAGTCGTGAGCCGTTTCTGCAAGTTGTTTGTCGGAATATGGAAGTGCAGAGAAGACGAAAGGTGCGTCCAGTGCCGTAATCTTGTACCCGTGCCCCTTGCGGTCGGTGATAACCAGTTCGTAGGTATCGCTATGGTGCCCTCCGTCTTGTGGACGGGCATAATGGAAGTACTGTTCGCCCACCGTTGACTGCCATCTGCCTATTGAAGTTGCCGACTGTCGGTCAGGGTAGTCTTCTATAAGCCCTCTGCCGTACCAATTCAACTGCTGACAAGACTTGTCTAAAGCGAATGTCACACCATAATTAGGCAATGGTGGCAAGTCGCCTTTTGGAGTAAATATCGCGGTGAAATCGACACTTCCGTCCTTACACTTCGCATATTCGTATGTCACTTCAACGGAATCTTCAGCGCTCACTTTGCCCCATTCTTTCGCAATCCAGTTACCAAATCCCTTGTCATTATCCAAAGGTGCACGCATCAGGTGCGGTGACTTCAGCGTCAGCCCTATTGATGAAAGGTCAAAGCCTGCATCAGCATCGGCTGTCGCCTTGCTTGTCTTGCATTTCGCTTCCTTGATTGTAAACTGCTTTTCAAAGACAACATGATCCTTTTCTGCCCATAAAGTACCTTCTTTCAATGAGGCTGTCACGTTAAGATATTCATCGTTGAAATCGCCTTTTTTTCGCTTTTCGGTGAGTATGAATTTATCTAAATCCACCGTCTCGTCACGACTAATAAGTCGAGGCGTTCCATTGACTAACTCAATGTCAATAGGCGAATAAACCTGCTTGACCTCATAATATTTCGGAGTCGTCTGCTGGTCGCCTGTGATTACTCCCTTCACGCAGAAAGCCTTGAGGTTAGGATTATCGCCAAAGTCGCCACCGTAAGCCACCATTCGTCCGTTGGCATCGACCTTCGCGTACTTATCACCTGGCGTAGCCATAATGCCACCATCGGCCCATTCCCATATAAAACCGCCCAACATACGTGGATGCGAGTAAATCTCCGTCCAATATTCTTTCATGTTTCCAAGCGCATTTCCCATTGCGTGAGCATATTCCGACGTGAGAACTGGACGGTTGTCTGACGTCTTGCGTGCGATGGAAAGCAATCGCTCCCAGCGTGCATTCTCAGGTCGTTCCATGTCTCCGTCCTTGACTCCAAAGTTAAGATATTCGTCTTGGGTGCGTGGGTAGAAGCGACTTATGATGTCAACGCTCTTTGGGTCAATGTTATCATCGCCCTGCGCACCTTCGTAATGCACAAAACGCGTTGGGTCGAACTCGTGAATCCATGCCGCTGTTGCAGCAAAGTTAGGCCCCCACCCCGATTCGTTTCCAAGGCTCCAGAGTATGACAGAAGGATGATTGCGGTCGCGAATGACCATTCGTTGCGTCCTATCCATGAATGCTCCGAACCATGAAGGATCGCTTGCAAGTTGTCCGCGGAGTCCATGTTCTTCTATATCAGCCTCGTCAAGCACGTAGAGTCCTATGCTGTCGCAGAGTGAATACCAATAAGGATCATCAGGATAGTGGCATGTGCGAACGGCATTTATGTTCGCCTGCTTCATCAAGCGGATGTCGCGTAGCATGCGTTCACGACTGATTACGTGACCTGTGCGAGGATCCATCTCGTGGCGGTTTACGCCTCTGAGACGTATTTGTTTGCCGTTTACAAGAAGTCTCCCGTTGCTGATTTCCACCTTACGGAAGCCTACTTTCGTCTGCATTTCTTCGATTTTCTGACCGTCCTGAACCAGTCTTATTTTTAATGTGTAGAGGTTGGGCTCCTCTGCCGACCAAAGTTTCGGCTTCTCAACCGTTGCTGAAAGCCATCCCCACTTGGCATATCCGCGCTGAGGATTGCGGTCGTTCATTATCTTTGCCTTGTGGTCGAGGTTGAGGATTTCAACCACACCGTGCGACTTTGCAGTGCCTGCAACCGCAGTGCCTGATGCGTCAAAAAGTTCGATTTCAACGGAACATTTTTCCAAGTCGATGCTATTATCTTTCACATACGAAAGCTCTGGATGCACCACGAGTTCGGCATTCTCAAAGTTGTCGTCGAGTATTGTGCGCACTCCGAAGTCGCGTATGTGAAGTTTTGGTGTTGCATAGAGATATACATCGCGGTGAATACCAGCGATTCTCCACATATCTTGGTCTTCGAGATAACTGCCATCGGAATACTTCATGACCTTCAGGGCAATCTCATTTTTGTCCTTTAAGAAGTCTGTGACACGAAACTCCGCAGGCTCCATACTACCTTGCGAATAACCAACAAGACATCCATTCAGCCAAACGAAATATGCCGATGAAACCGACTCAAATCGCAAATATACCTCTTTCGTCTGCCAGTCTTTCGGCAGGTCAAACGTGCGGCGATAGCAGCCAGTAGGATTGCGCTCTATGAACGCCGTATATTTCTCCTTCGGAGTACCCATGACGTAAGGTGGCTCAATCTTAAAGGTGTAACCGCTGCTTGAGTATATAGGTGTTCCGTATCCGTTCATCTCCCAATCGGCAGGCACAGGAAAAAGCGTCCACTTCGAGTCGTCGAAGTCAGGCGAAAAGAAATCCTGAGGCTGCTCATCGGGAGTTTTTGTCCAGTTAAAACGCCATTGTCCGTTGAGGGAAAGCGTTTCCTGAGGAGTGTAGGAGCAACGCGGAGCCTCACGGTTAATGTGTTGTACGTACTGGTTTTCCCATTCATGAGCATCGGTCTGCGCATTGCCGAGAGCAGGTAAAGCTATGCCGAGGGCCATCAGAGCGCATAGATAGAAACGTTTCATAGTCATCATATTCTGGTTGTAGGTTAACTGTAGTGGGTGTCGGTTTAACCTATAACCTAAAACCCATAACCAAAAACCGTTAAAAACAATTCGTATGCAAAGATACGGAAATATCTTTTATTTCGCCCCATTTCATTACAAATATTTCTATTTTTCGTTGAATTGTAGGGCGCAGTTGACGTTATTCCCATGTCGGAATTGTACATTGAAAATGGTAAATTGTACATGGTTTACACCTTATTTATAACGTGCGCAGGTGTGCGTGCGCACGCGCGTTATGAGTCAACGCGAGAAAAAGTCCTACTTTTTATCAAATATTTTTCATCGTTGCAATAGTT
>JAUNQM010000096.1 GCA_030536165.1 Prevotellaceae bacterium
ATCACTCTCTACTTCGACCCCAAGGGGGTCGCACTAATACATCTATAGTTTATAGGTAAAATCTCTAATGACCGATTTGGGATTAATGAGTGAAGAATCAAGTTCAGGATGACGAGTGGTGGTGGTAAGGATGACGTTGTTCAGACGCAACAATACCCCATAAAAAAATCCCGATGCTTTGTTGTTGCATCGGGATTCTTTTGTTGTGATTAGTATGCCGTTGGACGGATGTAAACCTTCGTGCGACCTGCGAGGTAGAAGCCTGGACGGAGTCCTTCATAGACGTTCGTACCTTGATTAACGTGGATGCGACGTGCGAATGCACCAGAGATGTAGTTGACGTTGAGGTCAGCCTCGTATGTCGATTCTACCACGAGCTTGTTGTTGCTTACGTAGATCTTCATACCGTTGAGACGACGGTTGATGTTGTCCTCGCTCTCCTTGTCGTTCATCTTGTCGTTGCCCTCGCCAAAGACTATGCTACGAGTCATCTCCTCCTTAGCACCCGATGCCTTTGCCTTCACGAAGTATGGACGGAAGGCCACGGTATTAAATGTCCTTGGAGCTACCTCTGTACTATCTACCAAGTCGAAGCTACCACCGTTGGCATTCATCTCATAGTAAGAATTGTCTGCTATGCTTGTGTTCTCTGCCATGAGGTAAGTTGACTTGAATGTGTAGCCGTCTGCCTCCACTGACTTACCTGTGATTTCACCGTCGCTGAAAGCAATCTCTGCGCCCTTAGCAGAAGCAAACGTGATGGTCTGTGCACCCTTCGATGCGATAGTGACATCACCGATGCGATGCTGTGGAGTCCAGTTGCCGCTGAGGTCGAACTCGTAGTACGTGTTACCAGGGAAGCCTGCTATGTAAGGAGCACCTGCCTGACCGAATGGATATCCATTGTAAGTCTGACTGGTCTTATAGTATTGCTCCTGATACTTATCCAAGTTCTTGTCCTGGAAGGCATCCTTACTGTAATAGTAGTCGTAGAGGAAGGTATTCGTGTAATCCTTCACATGGCTATTATTCTCTTCGTTTGTCTGTATAGCCGCGAAGTTGGCAATATATACCGTAGGGTCAGTTTCTTCTTCCTTAGGTTTCTCGCCCTTGCCCATGAACTCACGGAGCCAGTACTCGTGACCTGTGGTCTTGCCCTTGTAGCTGTTGTAGTCGTCACCTGCAGGCGTATAGAAGTGAGTTATCTCACCCTTGTCCTGAGTCGTGACAAGCTCAACCTCGAATGGCAGGCAGACTGCATCCCAACCCATGTTCTTATTAGCATATCCGTGTTCAGGCTTACGCTGATACCACATTCGCTTGCCGTTGTCGAATTTGTATGAGATTGGAGCATTGAAGTCTTGCTTATCGATGAGTCGATGGTCGGTGTGAGCAACATAGCCATCGCCCGTCTTCTTCTGAACCACATGACCACGAAGCGTAGGATCAGAAGCAGCTACTGTGCGGTATGTAGTATTGGTTTCAGTGATTGCAGCGTCAGCAAAGTAGGTATTAACCATTGTTGCAGTCTGCGTGTTGTAACCATCATTATCTATGCCGCCTCCACTCTTCGTATCGTTGTCAGGAATATAGACGAGGAGGTTCTGGGTAAGGCCCTTCACCTTGATGTCTTCAAGTCCGTAGTAGTCGAGGAGTGGCTCGTAGATTGTGCCTGTTGTCCAGTTACCACGCGTCCAGTTGTTATCGTTATATCCAGTAAAGTCGATGGCAGTCATGTTGTGGTGAGGATAGTAGTTACCCTTTGGAGCAAGGTTCATAAATGGAATCTCTCCGTCAGAGTATCCCATTTCGCCACCAGTAATCGTATGGGCTTCAGCTACTGTCACCTCATCGGCAAAGGCTGCAGTCTTGTTGAAGATAGCACTATTGCCATAGACACCATTGCGGAAGTAAGCAGGAGCACGATAGATACGGTTAGTTGTCGCAGCGTTAGATGTGAGGAGTCCGTTGTGGTCGTTGTTTACGATACTTGACTCAACGGTAGTCTTTTCCTTGACTGCGGCAGTAGGATGCTGACCGTGTTCTGACTCATAGAGAGTGTAGCTGAGCTTCTGTCCGAAGAAGATGTAGTCGTCAGGGAAGATAGGCAACCATACGTTGTCGTCAACCTTACGCATATCATCCTGCTTAGGTTTCAAGCCGTCTGCATAACGGAAGTCACCATCCTCGTACATGTGTTCAACATAGCCGAGTACCTTGTCGCGTGTAGCCACACCATCAGTAGTATTATAGCTCCACTTGTAGTATCCTGGATACAACAGGCAGTCAGCACCGCGGTTTTCCTTATTTGGAGTTTCCGGATCTGTGCTTGTGTTTTCAAGTACACCACTGAGAGTTCCCGCGTAGTCTAATGGATACATTGTAGGAATCAAGTTCTCATCCACATCCCCTGTATATTCGAGGTTTTCAATCTTATCCATCACGTCGAATGAAGTGCGGTTGAGTGCAGCATTTTCTTGCGTAAGACCTCCGTTTTCAATCTTTGTACTGCTGTGCTTGAGGTAGCGTGCATCAAGGTAGAAGCGGTTGAGGTCGTAAGCCACCTGACCGTTAAGGAAGTCGCTGGCTGTACGAACCTTTGCCGTACCAGATACGAAGTCGTTGACATCAGGGTAATAGCAGTTGATGATGTATGCAGGATTTTCAGCTGCTCCATCGTCACCCATTACTGCCTTGCATCCCATTGGAGTCTGGAGTGCCGAACCTACCCAGCAGTTCTCGGCACGTCCGTCACCGTGGTTGGCTATACCGGCACCTGTGAATGGACCTGTAGCACCAAGGTTATAGACGTGTCCGCAGAAGTAATCGAACAACGATTGCTCAAGACCAGAGATTGTGTGTCCGTTACCATGAACATTACCTGAGAAGCAGTTGGTAGAAGTACCTATAGCTGTCCAAGGCCTTGCTTCGGTCGTTGTCTCACTTGTCTCATTACCATCTGAATCTGTTCCCGTCACTGTATAAGTGTAATCCTTCTGGTCGATATTGTCGCGGATGATGAACTCAAGGTTGCTACAGTTTGAGAAGTCACGGCCGTGGTTCTGGAGGAGAATCTTGCCAGCATCGTCTCCCGTACCATTGATTTTTCCACCAGCTTGACCGTATGATGTTGTTGACAACTCGAAGAGCGACTTCAAGGCATCAAGCTCGTTCACGTTAGACTTTGCTTCGACTTCTGTATTTGCCTTAATATTTATCATCTTGTCATCGATGTAAATCTTAGGGTTGCGGTCGCAGTCCTTATGGTCGATGAAGAGGTGGTTAGCATCGTTGACAACGTCAGAGAGTTTGTGGTAGTTTGCCACCTTTATTTCCTCTGGCTGCGAATAAGTACGTCCGCGTGAAGTCTCAGCATAGTAGCAGATGTAGTAACCATTCTGATACCAGTAGAGAGGCTGACGTCCATTATCGTACTTAGCACCGTTGATGTGCTTCTGTGCTTCGGCGAGTGTAGGGAAGATTTCCCATCCGGCACCTACGATAGGGAATGCACCTTCTTCAACAGCAGGCACAGCCATTGCAATGTTCTCGGTTGGGAGGATAAGGTCAGGCGGCGTGAGCGGACCAATCTTAGGCTGACCATCGAGGAACTTGACGAGGATGTTGATGATGTGCTTCTCGACGAATGTCTCGTAGTTAATACCATCGTTGGTTTCAGAGTATCGATATTCGTAGATTGCAGTCACGTAACGGTCCTTGAGGAGGTCGGTGATGCTTGCCGATGCAGGCACGTAGAGAGTAGCCTCTTCAACTGGTGATGTTCCAGAGAGTGAGAAGTTCATCTGGTAGTTAGGTACGGTTCCCATTGTTGTAGCTGCAATGATTGAACCCAAAGGAACATTATTACCATTTGTAACCTCAGTTGATTCTATTGTAGTTTCTGTACTGCCTAACTTAGAATCGTGGGCTATTGTCGTTACGTTTGGCGAAGTGAAATTAGCAGTTGTACCTATAGAACCCAAGTTCGTCACATAGCCATCCTTCTCACCAATCTTGTACTCTTGGATACAATAGTAATATGTAACATCAGGAGCTGTTGATGACTCAACGCCAGTAATAAGATCTACGTAGCCCTTGTTGGCATCTACCAGATCCCTATACTCTGACGGAGCAAGAGTCTGTCCTGCATTGTATCTCTTTCCACCTACATCAAAGCCTTCCTTGACAATATAAGCGTATTTGGTTTCAGTAGGGGCTTTGCTCTGCTCATCATGAGTGAGTGCAGAGTATTCTGTAGGATTGAGAATGTCACCGACGTTATATGCCTTTCCATTAGATGCTGTGAATTGTTTACTTACAACATATCCAGAAGCGAAATTGAATGGAACATAATTCTTACGGTCGTTAGGCAGATTATCAAACTGTTCACCCTTGAGCACCTGTCCACCTGCTGTGGTCATATCAATATGGTTATCCGCAACACTTTCATCTATATAACTGAAAATCTTATTTCCGTCAGTCGTTGCAAGGAACGTGGCATCAACGTCGAGCCTATGGATTGATCGATAGAGCGTCTGAGCACCCTCAGCATCAGGAGTTGCAGAGTCGTAATACTTGACGTCGCCGTTCAATGCTGTTCCTGCATTTCTCAATGCTGCAATGACAGCCGCCTCATCAGCCAAACCACCTGTACCTATATAATAAGGTATATAATTCGCAACAAGGAGGTCGAGAGCATCGTAGTTGAAGGTGAAGTGCTTGCGCTCGTCCTTATCTGTATTCTTTGTATCAACGATGACGTTACATACGTCCTCACCTTGATAAACCTTGCCTTCTTCGTAGTATTTACCTCCCCAGCTACCACCATTGCTGCCTGTGGCCTCACCACCAATACAATAGTGTGCTGGCTGGAACTTGTCGCCTAAAGTCTTACCGTTATAAGACTTGTCTTTATACTTAGAGTCGTATTCTGTTTTACTAACGAGCTGATTGAGATAACGGAAGTCCTTATCAGCTACTTCAATCGTGCTTACACATATATAAGCAGGCTCGATAAGTTTATTAATCTCTGTAATAGGAGTTCCATCGGCAGTCTGACCTGATGCAGCAGAAATCTTGCCAAATTCAGTTGCCGACATTGGATAACCCTTCAATACCGTCTTAACCTCACTGCCTATGGTGATATCACAAGAGTCAACAGTGATGTAAGCATTTTCGAACTTTGCGAGTGTTGCCCTCAAAGCAGCTTTTTGTTCTTCATTAAGATTTAACTCTACTGCAGCTTCCATGCCGTAGATAGTCTCAGAAATCACATCGCCTGTGACAAATGAATACTGACCATATACACCAGACTGGTTACAAGTAAACGTTGCACTCTTGACATAGTCAGCAAGGAATGCAGCCTTTTGTTCATCAGTCATGGTCTTGATTGCATTCTCGATATATGCAGTAGTATATTTCTGAGTCGTAAGTACGTCATCTACTTTCGTCTGCTTTGTGTAGTAGTCGTTCCAGTCGTCAGGGTTCGTGAGGTCTAACGTGAGGAGGAAGCCGTTCTTATTGTTTACGCCGTTTGTCTCACCGAAGAAAGTCTGAGCCTTTACAGTCTCACCAAGATCGTTCACGACTTCATAACTTGCAAGTTCTGCATATTCAGCAGGCAAAATAGCCTGACCTGGAGCATATGTAACCTCTCCTCTATCGTCGCCATAATCTACGGTAAGTGAATCGGTACAAGTATAAGTAGTGAGCACGAACTTGCCTTGGTCGGTATTGTTCATATTGCGCCAATCCCAATAGCTGACAGGGTCGTTGTGACCGAACGTCTTTGTCACATTATCAAAGATAATCTCAAGAGAGTCGGAACGTTCCTCGTCAATAAATGCTGCAGCTTCAGGTGCTGTATAAAGACCTGGAAGCACATTGACAAGACGGAGGGTTGCGTTCTGCTTGCCATTGATGTCGAGAGGCAAGTTGAGGTTCGAGTTGTATGTTGCAGCCTGTCCTGTGTAAGCAGAAACGAGCTGTTCATATACATAGAAGTCACCACGCAGGAACCAGTAGTGAGCAGGTGCGTAAGGCTCTGATGCACCAGCCGCTCCCATATAGCTGTTAGATGTTGGGAAACAGTCATCGACAATACGCTTTGACGAGTGAACGAAGTTACCTGAAGTCTCAACTCCGTTGAATAATGCAGGAGCATTTTCATCATCGTCATAGAAATAAGCACGTACCGTCTTGAGGTGATAGTTAGCATCGGAGAGCACTGAAGCATAACTCTTGTTGGTATCGAAGTGAGGCATACCGTGGTGGTTCTTCGCATAGACGAAACCTCCACCTTCACCAGGTGCAACGTTCAAGAGGTCGAGTTCAACAACACCGATGATAGGACCGTAGTTCTTTTCACCAGCACTGTTCAAACCGTCAACAAGCTCAAGATATACACCTGATGCAAGGGCAATCTTGTTAGGCGATGTACCATTGTTTCGGTTGTTCCTATCGTGGTTTGCTACCTTCCATTCAAAGAATGTGTAAGCATTGTCTGCAGTAGTTGGAGTTTCAGGGTCATATAGGTGCTTTGTTACAGGAGTAATTGGTTCTACGGTACTAGTACCCGTTCCACCATTTGTATATTTGAAATTAACCTGAATATCCTTTGTGTCGTCAGAGTTCTCTGAGTTTGTTTCACGGATTGAAGACTGAGCGATATCGGCAGTACCTGCTCCACTACCCGAAAGACCAGTTACGAAGTTCTTGTCGGATGACATTGAACTGAGGTACTTCACCACGTTATAGAAACCAGCATAGCTACCATGACGCATAAACACGCCATCTAAGGTCTTGTTGTTCTGGTTGAGAGAAAGTTCACCGACACGGTTGATTGTATAAGGAGTATAGTCGATGTCCTCACCTTCGTCGAGGGCACGGTCCATAGCTCCCTTCATCACGAGTCGTGAGCCCTTGAGTCCGCAATAGTCGGCACGCTGTATAGTATTAAGGTAACGACCTTCGTTAATGATGGCAGCAGAACGGTCGAAGTAAGTTGTCCACACACCAGTGGTTGACCATCCAGCACTTTCCACATCCCACCTTGCCCTTTCTTCTTCAGAGAGCGAAGTATCATCTTTTCTTGCATTAGCAAGTTTAACCAAGTCATCGTTTGTAATTACGTCACCAACACTATAAGAACCGATACCTTGCTTACACGTGTACTCAGTGGTATAGAAGTCTTTCTGACGGTCGGTTAGTTGGTTGTAACGTTCTACGTCTTCAGTCTTTGTAAAGTCGATATTGCCTGAGAGTGCATAGTAGTCGGTACCATAGTTTGTGACGTTGAGCTCGCGATATCCATCAACGAATGTAAGGTTACCGTCACCATAGATACCTCCGATTCCATCACCACCGACATCAATAAGGTCGCGGCAATATACATCGATGATAGCTGCTGTAGAGTTTCCGAATACAGTATTAGCAAATGCATAAACCTTATCGGAACCCTTACTTACGTTACCACCAGCGAAGACTGCGTTTCGGATTGTGATACCATCCTGATTGATCTTTTCCCACCTTGTGTCAGTGTTGGTCAAGACATTCAAAGCGTCATTTGGAATATAGTCACCTATTTCAAATCCCCCTTCATCTACATATCTAAAGTGTGTGTTTGCACGTCCGTCAGCATCTAACAAAGCATCTGCGTCTGCAAGTGTCGTGATTTCATCACCTTGGGAAGTTCCATCTTCATTTATATAGAAGAAGTGAACCTTGCTACTACCATGACTCTCGTTGAAGTATGTCCTGAATCGGTCAATCAAAATTGAAGGAATGGTAAAGCCAGGATGGAAGTCAACAGAGAAGTCTATTTGAACTGGCGCTGTTGCCTGTCCATAGACCTGCACGTTTACACGGGTATCCTCGGTGAGAGACTTGTTGCCATTTGCAACAACAAATACAGGTGGAGTTGCATTGACGTCTTCAACCTTATAGTAGTTACCATCCTCGTCATCGCCTTCAACGGATGATTCATACTTCTTTCCATTTCCGCTATACACGTAACCTACGTTACCACCACCGAAGACGTTACCATGAGAACCATTTGATTCCTTAATAGTCTCACTCGTACCAATAGTTCCACGGTAGATGTTGATGTCGGTCTTACCAAACACGAAACCGTCGGTGTTGAACAATGTACCATACTGCATCTTACCATTGTTATCGTAGCTGTAACCACGACCACCACCGAAAGCATCGGCGTTGACGTAACCACCATACATTTCGACGAATGTAGAACCAGCCTTCTCAATGCTTGAAAGTTCAAGTTCGTTGGTTGCAGTGTTTTGATGAACAGTACCCCAACCTACTGCCGACATTTCGCCGCCTCCGTAGAGAGAATTACGAATATGTCCATCATAAACCATAACATTTGT
>JAUNQM010000355.1 GCA_030536165.1 Prevotellaceae bacterium
TGTTTTATCAACAGATAAATGAAGGGATAGACAAAGGGCGATAGCAGTTGCTTTGCTAGGCTGGTAGTCCTTGTTAAATTGAAGTTTTGAGTATACTTGCTTAGTTATATAGTTCTTATATACCTGAGGACCAGTTAAACCTCTTGCATCAATTATTTCGAATATCTTTTCTTGGAATGTTTTATCAATCGGATCTATTTGCAAACCATCGTTATTAATTGCAATGGCTTTACAACGCTTAACGACAGTTGTTTCATATATCTCTTCATCATACAGGTGATAGCTATCTCTGAGCCTGTTATCTCGTGAACGATATTCTCTTTCGTTAGCTATACCAACATAGTTCTCATCAATATACGCTTTGATGTTGTTGGCGAGTTTTCCTGAGAGGACAAAAGACTTTTCATCGAAAACAACAAGGATAATCTTCATCTCATTTTCAAGAAGGAATTCTTGAATTGTAGACAGAGCTATTTGAAGTGCTTTATCCTTTGGGAATCCGTTTGAACCGGTAGCCATTAATGGGAAAGCAATTGATTTACACTTAAGCCTCTTAGCAGTCTCTAAAGCGTTCTTGTAACAAGACTTGAGTATATCAAACTCACCATTGTCTCCACCTTTCCAAATAGGACCAACTGTGTGGAGAATGTACTTTGCTGTCGCAAGGTCGAACGCCGGTGTCTCTACTACGTCACCAGGCGCAATTTCACCTATGACCTGCCTGGCAGCAAGGAGCTTCTCCTTGCCGGCAGCCTCATAAATTGCGCTGTCCGTTCCGCCGCCGATCACCGGCTTAGGATTTGCTGTATTAACAATGGCATCTGCTTTAACATTAGTAATATCATTTCTAATAATACGGAAAGCCATGTCCTCACCTCTTTTCTATAATACTAAAAACTAGAGCTTAGGTCAAAGACCTACTTAATCTCCCAGACAAATGTTGCTGTGTCACTTGTTTCAATATCTTCTGGCTCAATATCAATATCCTCTACACAACAACGCATAGCCTTTGGCACACATGCCTCAGACATGTCGTAGCGTGTCTTTGAGTATACGTTGATTTCGCCCCAGTTGTAATCGATGCTTAAAAGCTCACCAAGTTCCTTGCCTGAAGCCGCACAGAGAATCTCAGCCTTATGTCTAGCATTCTCTGTTGCGCTTTTAAGCATCTCATCACTAACTGCAGATGGATCCTTAACTGTAAACCTAATTCTAAATACTGGATCTGCTGTACTAACTCCGATGGCACCTAATGCTTTTGCAAGTTTCTTGGTACTAAAATCAAACTGCAATTTCAAAACATGGTTTACCTCATATCCTGCAAAAGTATCGTAGTAGGTGCCATCCTTGGCACGATGGCTATCATACTTGGCGCGAACATCGAAGTGTGTTGTTTTGATAGCCTTCTTGTCAAAGCCAGCGGCTACCAAACTCTTTGTCAAACTATCAATATTCTTCGCGCCAAGTTCCATAGCCTTCTGGTAATCCCTGTCCAGCGCCTCCAAGTCGATTGTTATCACAACGCTGTCCGGCGCTGTACAAGCATTACCTACACCTTTTACTACTATTGTATTATTCATAATCGAAAGCTCCTTTTCTATTTGGTAGCCTCATTCTATCAAATAAAAAAGGGGAAAAGGTCAATTCTGAATTGACCTTTTTGATATAAAAAGAATACGGGATTTACTTTTAGTTGGGAATTGTAATACAATTGTATATATCATAGTTGAACGGGTGATAAATATGGTAGAAACAGTAGTAGAAATGTTAAATAAGATAATGCCTTATGCAGCAATGCCAATGGGAATTGCGTTTTTGGTATTAGTTATTTTGCACGCTTCTAAAATGCTAGGTGCTAAACCGGCATTAAAGATGGTTGGTGTAGGACTCTTGATTGCATATGCATTAGAGGAGTTTGGAGTTCATACTGGTATTATTTACGGAAGATATTACTTTACTAGTATGATGGGTCCAAAACTTGATGTTATTCCAGTTGCACTTGTTTGCCTTTGGATACTTCTTCTTTATCT
>JAUNQM010000356.1 GCA_030536165.1 Prevotellaceae bacterium
GAAGAAAGGCGATCGCTACCCTGTACTCTACCTCCAGCACGTATGGGGTGAAGACGAGAAAGCTTGGTCAAATCAAGGACACGCCAACCTTAGTGCAGACAACCTCATTGCAGAAGGCAAGATAAAGCCACTCATCATCGTAATGACATACGGTATGACTAACGAAGTCAAGTTTGGTGGACTCATGAGCTTCGACTGGTCGCAGTTTGAGCATGTTCTCGTTGATGAACTCGTGCCATACATCGACACACACTTCAGCACAAAGGCAGACAAGGCTCACCGTGCAATGGCTGGTCTCTCAATGGGCGGAATGGAAACACGCAACATCACCCTCAAGCGTCCAGAGGTCTTTGGCCACTATGGTCTGCTCAGTGGCGGTATCTATATGCCAGAGGACTTCAAGGAATGGGATAAGAAACAGTTACCTCAAACAATCTTCGTTTCATGTGGTAGCAAAGAACAACCAGACCGCATTAATGAAGCAGCACAAGCACTCAGCAAGGCAGGTTTCAATGCCTATGGATTCGTATCAGAAGGCACCGCCCATGAATTCCTCACCTGGCGCAGAAGCCTATACCAATTCCTACCACTCATCTTCAAATAACAACCATAAAAAAAAGGACTGAAACCACAAAATTTCAGTCCTTTCCTTTTTTACCTTACGCCAATTAGGGATATGAGCGAAAAA
Source organism: Prevotellaceae bacterium (assembly GCA_030536165.1). Lineage (GTDB taxonomy): Bacteria > Bacteroidota > Bacteroidia > Bacteroidales > Bacteroidaceae > Prevotella. The sequence continues at coordinate 689 of JAUNQM010000356.1, forward strand.
TACCAGAATAGCTAAAATAACTATAATCGATAGAAAAATAAAACCACATAACCGTAAAATAGTAAGCATCTCCTGATGCAACATGCGATGCCCCGAAAGGGTAGTATTACTATATCAACCTCTTGAACCTCAGAATCCACCAAGCACTGGCAGAAGTTACCACCGAAAGTAAAATAGCAATCCAGAAACCTGCAGTGTTTGTCTCCATACCGTTTATCAGGTTCATACCAAAGGCACTTGCTATCAATGTAGGGAACATGAGAATGATACTTACAGACGTCAGCGTACGCATCACCGTATTCATGTTGTTGTTGATAATACTTGAATAAGTATCCATCGTTGATTCGAGGATATCAGAATAGATATTCGTAGTTTCACGAGCCTGGCTCATCTCAATGCTGACGTCTTCAATAAGGTCAGCATCGACTTCATCGACTTGAAGCTTGAATTTCAGTTTCTGCAACAGGTTTTCGTTACCACGAATGGACGTAATAAAATAGGTCAACGAATCCTGAAGGCGGCTTAACCCAATGAGCGATTCATTGTTTACACCACGGTCAAGGTCCTTCTTCGCCTGATCAATGCGAGAACTAATTTGCTTCAAACGCTTCAAATACCATGCAGCAGACGAATAGAACAAGCGGAATATCATATCTACATAGTCTGTAAAACCAAGACCACGCTTCTGTTGATAACTAACAAAGTCAATCATCATAGTAGTCTCAAAATAGCAGATAGTAATAATCACATCACCCTTCTGAATGAAACCAAGCGGGATTGTAGTAAAAGGAGTTCGACTTTGTACCTCCTTAACAAAAGGAATACGAAGGATTACAAGTCGCCACCCGTCGTCAAACTCATAACGCGCACGCTCATCAGTATCACTTACGTCAGACACAAAATAGTCTGGAATCTGAAACTTTTCTTCCAACCACTCTATGTCCTCATCTGTGGGACACGTAACCTGAATCCAGCATCCAGGAGCCCACTCGTCAATCTCATTAAGATTTTGACTTATATTCCAGAATCTTCTCATAACATTTACCCTTTATGTATTCGGATGTCAATTGCCATCCAAGAAACAACAAGCACAAAGGGTCAACTCGTTACAAGAGCAAAACCCTCTGCATTATAAGCCCATGTTTTCCGCGTAATAATCGTCCATTTGAAAATTAATATATGTTTTGCACTGCAAAAGTACAAAAAAAATTCCAAAACAAAAAATATAACTTCTAAAAAAATATGAAAAGCGTAAAAAGAAAAGCGAAACTATCTAAATTTCGAACACAAAAAAGCCCCGTAGCTCAATAAGCCCGGGGCTCACGGTGCCATGAATCGA
>JAUNQM010000357.1 GCA_030536165.1 Prevotellaceae bacterium
AAGGTTTTACTATGCATCATGACGATACTCATGGCGATGACAAACCCACTCAACGCACAAAAACTTTTCACCCTCGAAGACCTCATGGCTGGCGGAAACAACGCAAAGACCATGCGGATTGAGAACCCATCGCTGAAATGGGTTGGTGAGGAGTTGCAGCGCAAGACTGAAGCCGACAACCACCTCGACAAAAACAATAATCCGTATGCAGAGGTCATAGACCATCAGTTGTACGTTACAAACGCCGACGGAAAGACAATGCAGATTACCACTGACGGCTCACGCGAGATTGTCTATGGTGAAGCCGTGCATCGCAATGAGTTTGGCATCGAGGAAGGACTCTTCTGGAGCAACGACCGATCGAAACTTGCTTTCTATCGCATGGACCAATCGATGGTGACAGACTATCCGCAGGTTGACATCAACACAGCCTGTGCTTCTTACGAGCCTGACAAATATCCAATGGCTGGACAAACATCGCACGAAGTGACCATCGGCATCTTTGATGTTAAGGCTGAAACTATCATTTACCTCAATGTAGGCAATCCGAAAGACCGTTATTTTACCAACATCTGCTGGAGCCCTGACAACAAGAAAGTCTATCTTTTCGAAGTTAACCGCGACCAGACCGACACGTCTCTCGACTGCTACGATGCAGAGTCGGGACAGAAGATAGCAACACTCTATACCGAGCACGATGACAAATACGTTGAGCCTTCTCACCCAATCATGTTCCTGCCGTGGGATGCAAGTCAGTTTATCATGCAAAGCCAGAAGGACGGATACAACAGCATCTATCTCTGCAAGACAAAAGACAACTCTAAGGTTTCAGGTTCTTGGACGAGCCAAGCGGCAAAGCCGATTACAAGGTTTCAGGTTTCATGTTCGTTAAAGCGCCTTGCTACGCCACAGTACAACGACTATGTAGTGACAGAAGTCTATGGCTTCAACAGCAAGAGCAAGAGCGTTATTCTGCAGGCAGTAAAGTCTGATAGTCGCGACTACAACCTTTATTCCGTAAACACAAAGAATGGCAAGTGGAGTATGCTGACCAATGGCAAGGGCGTACACAGAGGTTTACTCAGCCCAAGTGGACGGCAGATTGTAGATAACTACTCCGACATTGATACGCCACGGCAGATTGACATTATTGATATCGAAACAGGTAAGCGCACGCCATACCTGACCGCAAAGAACACATGGGAAGGTTTTGCCGTGCCTACATTCCGCACTGGTACAGTTAAGTCTGCCGACGGTAAGACAGATTTGTTCTATCGCATGGTGCTGCCTTATAACTTCGATGAAAGCAAGAAATACCCAACGATAGTCTATGTCTATGGTGGTCCTCATGCGCATAACGTGCAGAACTCATGGAACTATGGCTACCGTCCGTGGGAAGTTTATATGTCGCAGAAAGGCTACATCGTCTTCATCCTCGACAACCGCGGCAGCGAAGACCGTGGCAAGGAGTTTGAGCAGGTGACATTCCGCCAGCTCGGACAAGAAGAGATGAAAGACCAGATAAAAGGCGTAGAATACCTGAAGACGCTCCCTTACGTCGATGCCGACCGCTTAGGCGTTCACGGATGGAGTTTCGGTGGATTCATGACCACGTCGCTGATGCTCAACTATCCTGGCTTGTTCAAGGTGGCTGTGGCAGGCGGTCCTGTGATTGACTGGAAGTATTACGAGGTGATGTATGGCGAAAGATACATGGACACACCGCAGACAAATCCTGAAGGCTACGCCAAGACAAGTTTGCTTGACAAGGCAGGAAACCTCGACGGAAAGTTGCTTATCATACATGGCGCAAACGACAAGACGGTTGTTCCGCAGCACTCTTTGCAGTTCCTTAAGGCTGCCATCGATGCAAACAAGCAACTTGATTTCTTCATCTATCCAGAGGAACCTCACAACATGCGCAAGCATCGCAGCGTCCACCTCCACGAAAAGATTACACAGTATTTCCTCGATTACTTATAAGGGATTTGTGGTTTATTGGAGTTAAGGAGTTAA
>JAUNQM010000097.1 GCA_030536165.1 Prevotellaceae bacterium
GCATTGAAAGCCACGGTCGGTTCTACAATCTCGTTTTGGGTTATATTGGTATCCGTTTCGTTGGTATTACTTATTTGTGTGAACAAAAGAAAAGCTACTGCCAAAACAATAACAGCAGCAAGCAGGATTAGCCAAAAACGTTGATTCTTCTTGACTCTCTGATACTTTTCTCCGTTAGTTTTCATCGTAATCTTGCGGTTATTTATTTGCGCATTGCACTTCAAGCATCACACGCAGGAAGTTGCCTCCCCATATCATGTCGATGTCTTCAAGCGAGTACTTCTTCATGAGCAACTGACGAGTGAAGTTTATCATTTCAGCCGAGTTTGCAAGTCCAGGCACTCCGCCGTCACCGTCGAAGTCGGTGCCTAAGCCTACATGCTCAATGCCCATTACCTTAATAGCATATTCAAGGTGTTCGATGAGATTGCGTATCGTAGCCTCACCATCCTTAACGAGGAAACCATGATAAGCCGTTACCTGCATCACGCCTCCACGCTGTGCCAAAGCTCGCATCTGATCGTCAGTAAGGTTACGGGGATGGTCGCACAAAGTACGAACTGAAGAATGTGAGCATACGATAGGCGTGCGACTCAGTTCGAGTGCGTCGTAGAAACTCTTCTCAGCAGCATGGCTGAGATCGACCATAATTCCATTATTGTTAAGTTCCGTTATCACCTTCACGCCGAAGTCGCTCACTCCATTATGAGTCTGCGTGCCACGTGCGCTATCGCAGATGTCGTTGTCGCCGTTATGGCAAAGCGTCATATACACCACGCCACGGTCGGCAAAATGCTTCACATTGTCAATATTTCCGTCAAGGGCAATGCCATTCTCGATGCCGAACATAATAGACTTCATACCGTCTTTCTTGTTCTGATAAAGTTCGGCTGGTGTGCGTGCGATGCGCAGATAGTTGCTATTCTCGCGCTGTATGCGTTCGATTTCATCAAACTTCTCGTCGGCAAAGACACGATTATCTCTCACGCCATTCACGTTGTCGCGTGTTTGTGGGATATAGGCAACCATTATCGTAGCATCCTGTCTGCCTTCGGTCATCTTCTCAAGGTCAACGAGTATCTTATCGTCACGCTTTCCGAAGTTGATGTCTTGTGAGAAGAACATCGGCGTGTCGCAATGGGTATCGAGAGTCAATGTTGATGCGTGTACATCCTTTGCCCTACGGAACAATGAAGCTTGCTCTACGAGCCAGTCAAAGATAGGCTTGCCTGACTCAAGACATTCTGGGTGCCATTGCACGCCTAATATCTGTTTGCACTCTGTGCTTTCAATTGCCTCTACCACTCCATCAGCAGCCTCGGCAACGATGCGAAGTTTCTCGCCTCCGTCCTTTACTGCCTGATGATGGAAAGAGTTGACAAAAAGTTTCTCCTCCTTATATATATTGTATAATATTGAATTCTTGTCGATGGTGATGGTATGACTTTCGCAGTCGCGAGCCAAGTCCTGCGAATGTTTTATCACATTCTCTATATTGCCTATGTCTTGTAAAAGACTACCTCCGAGCGCAGCGGCAATCATTTGGCAGCCACGACAGATGCCAAGCATCGGAATCTGACGATTATATGCAAGCGATATAGTCAGCAGTTCCGATAAGTCGCGTTCAGAGTTTATGCCGTGCAACAATGGCGAAGGCTCCTCACCAACAAATAAAGGATTGAGGTCGGCTCCACCGCTTACGACTAAAGCATCAATGCTTTCAAGCGTATTGATGATTACATCCGTATCGTCACACGGAGGGATGACAACAGGGATGCCCCCAGCCCTGATTACTGATTTATAGTAAGCAGGACTGAGTTCACATCCTTTGTCTCCATAGTTGCTCATAATGCCCACGATTGGCTTACGAGTATATTCTGGGAACGAAGCGTAGATATTATTCAGCGTCGTCTTCCAGTTGTATTTTTTCATGCTTCTTGTGTCTTGGTGATGTTTTCGGAGCAGCATCAGCCACTGGTATCTCTCTCATGATACACTGATCGAGTGAGATGAGCGTCTCGGTAGATGAAACACCTTCAATCTGTGCCATCTTGTTGTAGAGGAGGTCGAGCAGTTGTTCGTTATCTCTTGCATAGAGCTTAACCAACATAGCGTAAGGACCTGTAGTGAGGTGACATTCTACTACTTCAGGTATCTTCCTCAGTTCGTCTGCAACTTTTGCGCACATACTTCCCTTCTCTACAAGGACACCGACATACGTACAAGTAAGGTATCCAATGCTCTTAGGGTTTATTATAAACATGCTTCCGAGGATAACATCATCGTCAATCATTTTCTGAACACGCTGATGGACAGCAGCTCTTGAGACTCCACACACTTCTGCAATATCCCTGAAAGGTGTGCGGGCACTCTTTGTGAGCTGTTTCAAGATCTGTCTATCAAGACTGTCTAATCTTTCATCTTTTGCCATAAGTAATGTTGTTTTTTTAATGCTGTCAAGAAGAGTCTGCACGTATCATTGCGTGAGACTCTTCCTTAATTATTTTTATTTCTTCTGAGCTTCCTTTGCAGCAATCTTAGCCTTTGCATCAGCAACTGCCTTCTCTACTTCTGCTTTCTGTTCAGGAGTTACAGGCTTTGCCTTTGGAGCGGCTTTTGGTGCTGCCTTTGGTGCTGGAGCATCTTTCACTCCGAGGAGTTCAATCTTGAAGATAAGTGCGCTGAATGCAGGTATCTTACCAGTTTCTCTTGAACCGTAAGCAAGGTCTTCTGGTACGTAGATTTCCCATTCAGAACCTGCAGGCATCATAGTGAGAGCCTCTGTCCAACCCTTGATTACCTGTGTAGGCTTGAAGTCGTTAGTGTCAGGTGTGCGACCATAACTGCTGTCGAAGACTGTTCCGTCAAGGAGTCGGCCTTCATACTTCACTGTTACCATCTGATCCTTTGTAGGGATAGCTCCTGTACCTTCCTTTACCACTTTGTACTGCAAACCTGAAGGAAGAGTCTTCACGCCCTTCTTCTTTGCATTTGCCTTGAAGAACTTATCGGCTGCTTCCTTCTGTTTCTTCTCGTTAGCAGCCTTTTCAGCTTCCTTTATCTTCTTTAATTCATCAATCTTGGCATCAACCTTTGCCTTTGCCTTTGTCTGGTTCATCACGGTTGTGTCGCCGAGCACGCTTGCAAAGAAACCTTCGTAAGCCTTAGCCTCGTCAACAACACCCTCGCCAAACTGGCGCTGCATGCTTGGCATCATACCTTTGCCCACCTGCATGCCGATTGAAGAAGCAGCCGTCTCAATCTGAGTCTGTTTGTCGTCCTTCTTCTTCATGTATGCCTTCAGAGCATCTACGAAAGCAGGAAGGTCTTCCTTTGTGAGTCCGAACTGCTGCGAAAGATAGTTGTCGAGACCGTTTGCTCCCATCATGCCGGCAGCATAACTGAGCGAGTCGTTAGCCGTCTTTATGACTGCACCTGTCTGAGCACTTGCACAAACTGATGAGCATAATACTATGGCTGAAAATAAAATCTTTTTCATTACTTAACTTCGATAAGCTTTACCTTGAAAATAAGAGTAGAGAAAGGCTTGATAGCGCCCTGACCATTTGCACCGTAAGCGAGTTCCTGTGGAATGTAGATTTCCCACTCTGAACCTGCAGGCATCTGCTGCAAAGCCTCGCTGAATCCAGGGATAACGCCTGCGATAGGCATGTCAGTTGGTTCTTCTCTATCCCAGTTGCTGTCGAATACAGTACCATCGATGAGCTTGCCTTCATACTTCAAAGATGCTGTCTGCTCCTTTGTTGGCTTTGCACCTGTTCCGGCTGTAATCACCTTGTACTGAACGCCTGAAGGGAGAGTTACGACGCCTTCCTTCTGTGCGTTAGCCTTCATGAACTTCTCACCGTCTGCCTTGTTCTTTGTTGCCACTGGATCCTTTGCAAGGATGTCTGACTTAACGACGTTCATCAGTGAGTCAATCTTAATCTTTGCTGGGTCGAGCTTGAGGTCTTCGTTATTAGCAACTGCACAGAATGCTGCAAGGTATTCGTTAACCTTGAGAACGTCTGTTGAGTCATTGCCAGTAATCTGATAGTTAATCTGCTTCATCATCTGGTTCTTCACCTGACTACCAATCTGAAGACCGAGAAGATAAGCCTGCTTTGACTTTGAGCATTCAGCTGCGCCCTCGTTTACTCCCTTGATGAAATCATTGATAAGAGTAGAGTCGCCTAACTGCTGCATTACAAATTCACGAAGTCCCTGCTGTGCCTGAACTGCACCAAAGAGGTAGCTTAGTGAGTCAACATTGTCACTGAGTTTTGCACTTGGAGTGCCGTTGCCGCATGATGAAAGCATAATTACACCTGCAGCCATTGCAAATAAAATCTTTTTCATTTCTGTTTTATTATTTATTAAATTAAAAATAATTGTCAATTATGAATTGTGAAGTTTGTCTTATTAAGACCTTGAACGCCTCACTACGTCATCCTGAACTTGATTCAGGATCTCCTTCGGGACGAACCTTGAACCTTGAACTTTTTACATTACTTCAATCAACTCAACGTCGAAGATAAGTGCTGCATAAGGAGGTATTGCTGCACCTGCTCCCTGAGGACCGTAAGCAAGGTCGAAAGGTATGAAGAAGCGATACTTCGCACCTTCAGCCATAAGCTGAACGCCTTCTGTCCAACCAGCTATAACTCCGTTGAGAGGGAATACAGCAGGTTCGCCACGCTGCACACTACTATCAAACACGGTTCCGTCGATAAGGAAACCCTCATAATGGCACTTAACCTTGTCGGTTGCCTTTGGCTTCTTGCCAGTGCCTTCCTTTATTACAGAATACTGCAAGCCCGATGGCAAACTGATTACGCCATCCTTCTTTGCATTCTCTGCAAGATATTTCTCACCCTCTTCCTTTGTCTCATAAACCGATGCCTGAAGCATCTTTATCAGTTCTGAATAACTGTATTTTCCCATTTCCTATGTATTAAAAAATTATATGACTTTTGCGTTTCATTGTAAAAACATACAAAAGTAATATTATTTTCCAAAATAAAAAAACAAATCGACCATGTTTTTACATTATTTTGTACTTTTTTAGTATTAACACTATCTTTTTGTAATATTGCACCTCCCATAATGCCTCTCTCCGCTCGCCACGTCAACACCCCTTACACCTTATTAAATATTGCGCGCCTGCCCGCGCGCGTTACAAATATGAGCAAAAATGAAAAAAAAAGTCCTACATTTTTGCATTTTTTTTCATTGCAACGATAAAAAAGTGCATTCTTCAGAGAATAATTAGACAACCTCAACTATTTTGTGTTATTCCGCGAAGCGGTTTATCAAGCCGTAAGGCCTTTATTCGGAGTCGTTTGCTTTGAATGCCGACAGGATGCCCACCCTAACCCTCCCCAGTTGGGAGGGAAACAGGCTCTCCCCCTTCGGGGGGAGATGGAGGGGGCTTACGTTTATTATTCTGATATGCAAGGATTTTAGCACATGACGTTTGCCTGAGAAAAGAGCTTTGGTCGTCAAGGAAGCCCCCACCAAACTTCCACTGAACCCTAAATGCCACTCGCCACCACTATGAACGCTATTTATCCATTAAAACAGCCCTTCACACCTTAGGTGTTTCTTGCGTCACACCTTAGGTGTCACTATAGTCCACACCTCAGGTGTTTCGTGCGAAACACCTGAGGTGTGAAGGCCTAAAATACTCGTCAACTTGATTCTGGAGTATCTATAAAATCATAAAGTAATTTAAATTAGCCACATACCGGATAGCCAGTTATCACTAATAAGAAGAAGAGTGAGTAAACGATTGCCATAAACAGCAACGTGAGCGGAATGGCAAAGATGGGTAGCAGATAGCCTAACAGATTTATCTTCATAAGTCCCACGTTTACACGCTTTAACAAGAAACGTATCATCCATATTGTAGCAACGGCTGGTGCTATCAGGGAAATGTAGAGCGCTATTTTTGTCGGGGCGCTATAATCGGTAAAATTGTTTATGCAATAAATTCCTAACACAACAAAAACAGGAATACATACGCAAACTTCGAAGAATGTAACAATGCCGAGTACGTTCTTGGTGTCCTCTGCTTTTTTCCAACGTTTCTTATATATTTGCGCCTTACCATAGCCCAACTTGGTAGCCATGTCGCAATATTTGAAGGTTGCACCGATGGACTGCTTCACTCCAAGTCCGTGGTAGTAATAGGCTGCTACGGCAAAGGCATACAGACCATTTTCCTTGTCAACCATCTCCATTGCTTCTTCTAAAGGACAAAGTCCTGAAGCTTCGACAAACTTTTCTTCATCAAGCAATTGCTGTAGTCGTTTTGTATCAGTCATGGGGATTTACGGATTTACTGAGTTACGGTTTATTTTTAGGAGTTAAGTAGTTAAAGGAGTTAAGACATGTGCTTTTACCTGAAACTTGGAACTTGAAACTTGAAACTTTTATCTTTTACTTATACAAGAACCTCTTTATGCTGCGCTTGGCTGTCTTGGCAAACTCGGTCTCGGTAAGTTCTATCTTGAAAATCTTTGAATATACAGGCAGACTCTCGTTGAGCTTCACACGGTTCTGCTCCATTACTTCCTCGATTGCCTTCTGGTTCAAGCCTTGCTTGCGGGCTTCGTCGTAGTCTGGGAACACGAGTCCTACGAGTTTGGACTGACGCTGAACGACAACGCTTTCTACAACCAAGTCCATATTGTTCAGTCGGTCTTCAATCTCCTCTGGGTAGATATTCTGTCCGTTAGAGCCGAGTAGCATGTTCTTGCTGCGACCTTTGATGAAGAGGAAACCGTCTTCATCCATTATGCCGAGGTCGCCAGTGTGATACCATCCGTCTTCGTCAAGTGCCTGGCGTGTCTGTTCTTCAGCCTTATAGTAGCCGAGCATTACGTTAAGTCCGCGCACGAGTATCTCGCCTGGGATGTTTCGTGGGTCAGTGCTGTCGATTTCAATCTCAATGTTTGCGCATGGGCGACCGCAACTGCCTGGCACTACGTCCATCCAATGAGCGTAGGTAATGAGCGGTGCGCACTCTGTTGCACCATAGCCTACACAATACGGTATGCGTTCATCGCGCAGGAAATTCTCAACCTCTTTGTTGAAAGCAGCGCCTCCCACTATGAGTTCAAAGAAATTACCACCGAAAGCATTCATCACCTGTTCGCGAATCTTTTCCTTCACCTTCTTGCCTACAATCGGTGTGCGGAGAAGGGCTTGCATCTTCAGTGTGTGTATCTTAGGAAATACTTTCTTGCGTATTATCTTTTCGATAACGAGCGGAACAGAGATAACCAGCGTCGGGCGTATCTCTGCGTATGCCTTGAGCAATACCTGCGGCGACGGAGTGCGGTTGAGGAAATGGATGTGACGCCCGGCAACAAACGGGAACACGAGTTCAAATGCGATGCCAAACATGTGACCGAGTGGAAGCATGCTTATGTAGTTCTCGCCTGGATGCAAGCATTTGTTCATCGTCTTCATTGCAAAGTCGAGGTTGCTCCACATTGCACGGTAAGGTATCATGACGCCTTTTGAGAAGCCCGTTGTGCCGCTGGTGTAATTGATAAGGCACATTGCGTTCGGATCTTTATCCTCGAAATAACAGACATTCTCCTTGCGGAAGAACTTTGGATATTTGCGTCCGAAGAGTTCGTTGAGGTGCTCACGAGCATAAACCAACGGCTCCGATTTCGCTTCGATAATGGAGAAGTCTGGCAGGTTGATGATGCCTTCAAGGCATGGCATCTGCTTGCCATCGATGATTGTTGCAACGTAGTCGCCAACAAAGAGGAGTTTAGCATCACTGTGGTTAACGGTGTTGTGAATCTGCTCAGGCGTGAAGTCTGCGAGCAAAGGCACAGTCACGGTTCCGTATGTAATGCTTGCGAAGAATGTCACAGCCCAATTGGTGCTGTTTCTACCGCAAATGGCAATCTTGTCGCCAGCCTTTACTCCAGCCTCTTCAAAGAGTATGTGCAACTTTTCTATCTTTCTGGCTACGTCCTTGAACTGCAATGTGCGTCCCTGATAGTCGGAAAGTGCGGGAGTGTCCCAGTACTTGACAATAGACCTCTCGATTATCTTGGATAGGCTTTCTACCTTGCTTGTATCTAATGTATATGCCATATAAAAAATACTATTCTTTTGTTCGGAATATGAATTGATTTGTTCAATTTGTCTAATTTCAGATGCAAAATTACAATTTCTTTCGCACATACAAGTCATTTATTTTGAAAAATTAGTATTTTTTTTAG
>JAUNQM010000358.1 GCA_030536165.1 Prevotellaceae bacterium
GTTACTACCCCTCACACCTGAGGTGTGGCAAGCGTAACACCTGAGGTGTGAAGGGCTAAAAAAACGTACAAGTGTTATTGCGAGACAAGACAACTGTCGGTCAATGGCGTTTCCTTATCATTGCGAACCATTGATACCGACGTCTAAGATGCGGATAATGAAGATTGTACATGTTTTGATATGCTTCACGTTCAAACGATATGTTCATGTATCCTTTCGTGAAGCTGCGATACTGGAGTACTCTGAAAAGCCACTCAACAGCATACCAAAGAAAGAAGAAGACGTAAAGCATCTCCTTTTGCTGTGCAGTGTGGATGTACTCATGGTTTAGCCAATGACTGCCCAAATCTTCTTTGGCAAAGATTACGCCGAATATGTTCAGCGCAATATAATCTTTGCCAAAAGGAAGAATCTTATTGTGTATGACTTTCATAGCCCCTCCCTAACCCTCCCCCGAAGGGAGGGGATATCGGTTTTACGGTTTTGCAGTTATACGGTTGTTTGGAATAGTTACTATAGAGCCAATAGTTGCTATTGATTAAGCCTCAGCCATAAAAGCCTCAACATCATCTGGATGATAAGGTATAATCTGTTCACCGAGGACGCGGCATCCTGTTGGGGTTATGAGGATATCATCTTCGAGCCTGATTCCGCCAAAGTCGCGGTAGTCTTCTAACTTGTCGTAGCAGATGAAGTCCTTGTGCATTCCTTCTGCCTTCCACTTATCAATGAGGGCTGGTATGAAATAGATGCCTGGTTCGTCGGTCAGTACAAAGCCTGGCTGGACTCTACGTCCACAACGGAGGCAGTTTGTGCCAAATTGCTCAGAAGGTCGCACTTCATCATCGAAGCCTACATAAACCTGTCCAAGTCCTTCCATATCGTGTACGTCCATGCCCATCATGTGACCAAGTCCATGCTGTAGGAACATAGCGTGTGCGCCTGCCTGAACTGCATCTTCGGTATTGCCGCGCATAAGTCCGAGGTCTTTGAGGCGGTCGGTCATCAATCGGCATACGTCGAGATGCATATCCATCCACTTCATGCCTGGTTGTGATTTCTCGATTACGAGGTCGTGGCAGGCTTCTACAATGGAGTAGATATCGCGTTGCTTCTGTGTGAACTTTCCGCTGACTGGCATTGTGCGTGTGTTGTCGCTGCAATAGTTGTTGATGGTCTCTGCGCCTGCGTCGCATATCATCAATCGGCCTGCTTCGAGTGGACGAAGCGATGGGGTGCCGTGGAATATCTCGCCATGCATAGAGACGATTGACTGGAAGGAGACTTTTGCGCCGTAACTTTCAGCAATACCGACTATCTGACCTTCGATAAACTTCTCGGTCACGCCTGGCTTGCAAAGTTTCATTGCAGTCGTGTGCATCTTGTATCCAATAGCCATCGCACGCTCAATCTCAGCGATTTCTGCATCCGACTTTACTGAACGCATATCGACTACTGCCTTTATCAACGACAGACTTGCGGCCTCACGGGTCTTGTATGGATGTATTCCGAGGAGGTCACCAAGTTCAATCATTGTGTCGTAGCGATACGGTGGGAGGAAATGAATGTTCTTTTTATCACCGCAAAGATATGGGGCGAGAATGGTTTTCAACTCCTTCAACGGTGCAGTATTTGCCACGCCAACTTCATCGGCAAGGTCTTGGATTGAAGGAACGAAACCTGTCCAGATAATGTCTTCTATATCGACATCGTTGCCCAGAAGGTATTCCTTATTATTATCTACGTCGATGATTCCAATTAAGTCCTCTTGGTTCTGCCCAAAATAATAAAGGAAAGAACTGTCCTGACGGAACATGAAGGCGTTATTTGGATAGTTTGCCGGAGCGTTTGTATTGCCAAACAATACAATAATTCCATTTCCTATTTTCTGCTTCAACTCGTTTCTGCGGTTGATGTAAGTCTGTTTGTCAAATAGCATATCGTTGTTTTTTTAAGTTTCAGGTTTCAAGTTTCAGGTTCAAAGTTACAATTTACAAC
>JAUNQM010000359.1 GCA_030536165.1 Prevotellaceae bacterium
ATTGCAAATGATAAATGGTAAATGCAAACGCATCTTCTTTGTCGGCTATATGGGTGCTGGCAAGACTACGTTTGGCCGTGCTCTGGCAAAGGATTTGAACCTGGACTTCTACGACCTTGATTCGTATATCTCATCGCGCAGGCATTCTCTCATACCGCAAATATTCGAGGAGAAAGGTGCCGATGAGTTCCGAAAGATTGAACGTGACTTGCTTCACGAAGTTGCATGGTTTGAGAATGTTGTAGTGAGTTGCGGAGGTGGAACACCATGTTTCTTCGACAATATCGAATTTATGAACAGTCAGGGGGAAACATTTTATTTGAAGACTTCGGTCGAAGAAATCCTGAAACATTTGCAAAACACGCGAACCGAGCGTCCTTTGCTGAAAGGCAAATCGGGCAAAGAACTCGAAGACTTTATCAATGCCCAATTAGCCGAGCGAGAGCCTTTCTATTGCAAGGCAAAGCACATAATCGACATCTCCGATGCCACAAGCAAGGATAAGATAGTTGACAAACTTATAGAAATAAAGGCAATGCTATAACCTCTATAGAAATACTCTTGTGCTTTTTCATCCATTAGACAATCCCGATTGCATCGAACTTCCGCAGAAGTTTACCTTTCCTTTCTGCTACGACCCGCATCCTCTTGCAGTGGCAGCAGCAGAAAAAGTCATCGCTTTACTCGATGGCGTTGAGGAACTTTGTCAGATGAAAGAAGGCAAGATGTTCGGTGTTTTGATTGTTGAATGGCAAAAACAGCTCGGTTTTCTCATGGCTTATTCGGGAAGCCTAAGTAGAAAAATTATCGATTCCAACGAGATATTTTCTTCCGACTTCGTTCCTCAGATATTCACTTTACCCGACAATTCTATTCCTTCGACGCAAGAAGAATCACGACGTCTGCAGACTTATATCTTCACCCAATACAAGATGCTTAATGCCTTAGGCGAAGAGCGAGATTTAATCGACATCTTTGCCGAGACGCCACTGCGCTTCCCACCATCAGGCAGCGGCGATTGTTGTGCTCCAAAGATGCTGCAGTATGCCTTTTGCCACGGCATGAAGCCTGTTTGCATGGCTGAATTTTGGTATGGAAACAGCCCTAAAGATGAGATTCGCCACCACCTTAATTATTATCCTTCGTGTCAAGGACGTTGCAAACCTATCCTTAACTGGATGCTTAAAGGTATGGATGTGGATGATGACCCAATGAATGAATATCGCGGTGGAATGGGCGAAAATCTCAGTATTGTATATGAAGACGAGTGGCTTTTGATAGTAGATAAACCGTCGGGTATGTTGTCTGTTCCTGGCAAGATTGTCGTTCCTTCTGTCGCCGAAGTGCTGAAAAGACAACTTGGTGACGAGAACCTACAACTGTTTCCTGTGCATCGGCTCGACATGTTTACGTCAGGCTTGCAGATCTTGGTCAAAGGACTTCAGACGCAGAAGGACGTGCAACGTATGTTTGAGAACCGTCAGGTGAAGAAACAGTACGTTGCTTTGCTCGAAGGTGAAGTCGCTTCCGACCGAGGGAGAATCACTTTGCCGCTATCGGCCGACTACCTTAACCGCCCTTGTCAGCGCGTAGATTTCGAACATGGAAAGTCAGCAGTTACTGATTATGAAGTTGTTGAACGATGCAACGGACGCACGTTGGTGAACCTTTTCCCACATACAGGACGCACGCATCAGCTTCGTGTCCACTGTGCAAGTGGCGAGGGATTGGGTTGTCCGATTGTAGGTGATGCTCTTTACGGACACAAGAATCAGCGGCTTTATTTGCATGCACAAGCCGTAAGTTTCGTTCATCCAGTCACAGGCAAGCCCATTGATGTTTGCCATCCTCCCGTTCCGTCGTTCTCTGAGTGCCTACACAATCAGTAAGCGTTGTGGCATGCCAATAGCCACAGAATGAGGATGTTTGTTTGCTGGAATAAGCATCAAAACTATTGTTTTCGCATATAAAAAAACTACTCGTCGTTACTACTT
>JAUNQM010000098.1:0-2480 GCA_030536165.1 Prevotellaceae bacterium
ATGTATTGTCAAGGTCTTCAATATTGTATTTCCAAGTTGCTTTAATTTTGTAAGCGGCAATGCTGATTCTTATGCTCCAGTAGGTAATCAGGCGATAGTTGAGTCCTCACGTTCGGATTTTTTTTCCAATAAATTTGGAAAAATGCTTACTTAACCGTTGCTTTTAATCCATTTTGTGGCTTTTAGTTAGGCTGCGCCTCAACAATACAAAACAAAAAACTTTGTGTTTTATTTTGTATTGTCTTCGGTTTGCACTAACTTTAATCCGCTTCACGGGTTTTCCTCCGTCGCACCTCGGCAAATCGAGCAAGCTCGATTGCTCTTTGTTTGTCGTCGGTTGACTTCATCGAAGGTACTTCCGTTGACTTTCCGTCTTCTTCCTTCGCGACTTGGAATAGCAAAAGCAAGCATTTTCTCTTCTCTCGCTGCTCCGTCAGTTCGGAAAAACTAAAATATATTTTGTTTTTCGCTCACTTATTCGTACCTTTGTAGCAAAATTTGTATGCTATGATAGTTTGTATTGCCGAGAAGCCAAGTGTTGCGAAGGATATAGCCCGCGTTTTGGGGGCTACGACCCAGCGTGATGGCTTTATGGAAGGCAATGGTTATCAGGTGACTTGGACGTTTGGACATCTATGTACCCTCAAGGAGCCGAATGACTACACTCAAAACTGGAAGGCATGGAGCCTCGGAAGTCTGCCTATGATTCCAGCGCGTTTCGGTATCAAACTCATCGATGACAGGGGAATAGAGAAGCAATTCTCAATCATAGAGAAACTGATGCAGAGTGCCGACCGCATTATAAACTGCGGTGATGCTGGCCAGGAAGGTGAACTGATACAGCGATGGGTAATGCAGAAGGCGGCTGCACATTGTCCGGTGCAGAGGCTTTGGATTTCGTCGCTTACGGAGGAGGCAATACGCGAGGGCTTTCACAATCTCAAGGACCAACAGGAATATCAGCCTCTCTATGAGGCGGGATTGAGTCGTGCTATAGGTGATTGGCTGCTCGGAATGAATGCCACGCGCCTTTATACTCTCAAATACGGACAGAACCGTCAGGTGCTTTCAATAGGCAGGGTACAGACTCCAACACTTGCGCTGATTGTAAACCGACAACGTGAGATTGATAATTTCAAGCCTGAACAATACTGGATATTAACGGTCAAATATCGTGACGTTGTGTTCAGCGCCACAAAAGGCAAGTACGACTCGGAGGAAGAAGGACGTGCTGCGTTAGAACTCATAACAGGAAAACCGTTCACGGTTACTGATATCCAGAAGAAAAACGGTACGGAAGCACCGCAGAAACTGTTCGACCTCACGTCGCTTCAGGTGGAATGTAATCGCAAGTTTTCATATTCAGCCGAAACTACGCTCAAACTCATTCAGCAGCTATACGAAAAGAAGTTTACTACATACCCGCGTGTAGATACGCAATATCTGAGCGACGACATTTATCCGAAATGTCCTCAGATACTCAAAGGACTTCGTGGATATGAAGCATACACACAACCTCTCGAAGGAAAGAAACTGGCAAAGAGTAAGAAAGTCTTTGACTCGAAGAAAGTCACCGACCACCATGCCATAATACCGACAGGAGTGCCGGCACAGAATCTTTCAGATATGGAACGTAATGTCTATGACCTCATAGCAAGACGTTTCATATCGGTCTTCTATCCTGATTGCAAGTTTGCTACAACTGTAGTGCTTGGAAAAGTCGAGGATATTGAGTTCAAAGCCACTGGAAAAACAATAATCTCACTTGGATGGAGAGAACTTTACAAGGGAGAGAAAGACGAAAAGGAAGAAAGTGGCAGCGAGCAGAATGACGCTACACAGGAGAATGCCACATTGCCAGAGTTTACTGTTGGTGAAACAGGACCTCATATCCCTGACCTTGCAGAGAAATGGACCACGCCACCAAAACCATATACCGAAGCAACGCTTCTGCGTGCGATGGAGACTGCAGGAAAGTTTGTGGAAGATGAGGAACTGCGTGCAGCATTGAAAGAAAACGGAATAGGACGACCTTCTTCGCGTGCAGGCATTATCGAAATTCTGTTCAAACGAGGTTATATAATAAGGAAAAGAAAGGCATTGATACCAACAAGTACTGGTATGGAACTTATAGACCTCATACACGAGGAACTGCTCAAAAGTTGTGAGTTGACAGGCATCTGGGAAAAGAAGCTCCGCGATATAGAGCATAAGAAATATAAGGCTGCCGACTTCATTGCGGAACTGAAAGTGCAGATAACAGAAATCGTGCGACAGGTGCTTGCCGACAATACCAACCGCCGCATTGCCATAAATGCAGCGCAGAAGTAATATCTATTTGTGACATGGTAATGGCACAAGTGACATAAGTATATAAAATAGCATAACAATAAAAACTAATAAATATGAAACAATACATTGACTTACTCAATCGCATACTCGACGAGGGTGTGAAGAAAGAAGACCGTACTGGTACAGGT
>JAUNQM010000098.1:2494-8182 GCA_030536165.1 Prevotellaceae bacterium
CCTTAGCGTCTTTGGAAACCAAATGCGCTTTAATCTTGCAGACGGATTCCCGCTCCTAACAACCAAGAAACTACATTTGAAATCAATCATCTACGAACTTCTGTGGTTCCTCAAGGGCGACACAAATGTCAAATACCTACAGGAACATGGGGTAAGAATATGGAATGAGTGGGCTGACGAAAACGGCGACCTCGGGCCAGTTTATGGGCATCAATGGCGCTCGTGGCCTGATTATGATGGAGGTTGCATTGACCAGATTGCAAATGTCGTTGACCAAATACGCAATAATCCTAACTCACGTAGAATGATGGTATGTGCATGGAACGTGGCTGAGGTAGATAAAATGGCTTTGCCACCATGCCATTGCCTATTTCAGTTCTACGTGGCAGACAACAAACTCAGTTTGCAACTGTACCAGCGTAGTGCCGACACATTCCTCGGTGTGCCATTTAATATTGCATCTTACGCATTGCTGCTTATGATGGTTGCTCAGGTTACAGGCCTTGAGGTTGGTGAGTTTGTTCACACAACTGGAGATACACATCTCTACCTGAACCATCTTGAGCAGGCGAAACTTCAAGTGACACGCATTCCGCGCAAACTGCCGACGATGCGTATAAACCCAGATGTAAAGCGACTCGAAGACTTTACTTTCGAAGACTTTACACTTCAGGGCTATGATCCATACGACCACATTAAGGCTGAAGTCTCTGTTTAATTTACGGATTTACAGATTTACTAATTACAGATTTATTTTGGAATTTATTAATTTGTATAATTTATGACTAAAGATGAACTACGCGAACGCCTGACTGCTTTTGCTGTCAAGATTATAAAAATGGTTGATATGATGCCAAATTCAATATCTTCTAATGCAATAGCAAGGCAGATTGTGCGTTCCGGCACTTCTTCTTCGGCTAATTACAGAGCTGCTTGTCTGGCTAAGTCTGATAAAGATTTCATTAACAAACTGAAAATCGTAGAAGAGGAACTTGACGAAACCAACCATTGGCTCGATTTAATAATGAGGTGTGGTATGATAAATTCTGCAATTGTAGATGAAGCCTATCGCGAAAGCAAGGAGTTGTATTTGATAATTTCACGTTCAATAAAAACGGTAAAAAATAGAATGAATGCAGACTGTATTCAACAAATGAATAAATAGGTAAATAAATCCGTAAATCTGTAAATATATGAATTTATCAATAATTGTTGCAATTGCGAAGAACTTCGCAATAGGTAAGAACAACGACCTGCTGTATCATCTGCCGAATGATATGAAACATTTTAAGGAGACGACCACAGGTCACACAGTCGTCATGGGCAAGAATACATTCGATTCTTTCCCTAAGCGTCCGTTGCCTAACCGTCGCAACGTAGTTGTTGCTTTCCCAAATGAAGTACCCGACGACAAGCAAGGTGCTGAGTGGTTCACGTCGCTTGACGAAGCCTTCGAGGCAACAAAAGACGATGGCGAAGTCTTCATCATCGGCGGAGCATTTGTATATAGACAGACGCTGCCAATGGCTGACGAACTATATCTGACTATTGTAGATGATGAGCCAGATGATGCCGATGCATATTTCCCAACAATCGATTTCTCACAATGGAAAGAGATCTCGCGTGAGCATCATGATGCAGATGAACGCCACAAGGTAGCATACGATTTTGTAGAGTACATTCGCGAACAGCAAAACAAATAAAGGTTGTTGGTTATCGGTTATTGGTTGTAGGCTTAATTCTAACCTATAACCTAAAACCTGCAACCTAAAACCATTAATATACTAACGTGCAACTGCCAGAGTCATTCATAGAGACCACACGTAAGACCATGGGCGAGGAACTCTTCTCGCAGTATATGGCATCGTTCGACGAGCCTGCTCCAGTAAGCATCCGCATCAATCCCTACAAGAATGCGGAACTCGATAGCGTGCTTACCGAGAACACGCAGGATGTCCCTTGGTGTGAGTATGGCAAATATCTTTCCTTGCGCCCAAACTTCACCTTCGACCCGCTGCTTCATGCTGGTTGCTATTACGTTCAGGAAGCATCGTCGATGTTCATAGCGCAGATTATGCGCCAGTATGTAGAAGGCGACGTCACTATGCTCGACCTTTGCGCAGCTCCTGGTGGGAAAAGCACGTGTGCAAGAAGTTATCTGAGCGACAAATCATGGCTGATTTGCAACGAACCGATACGCAATCGCGCTAATATACTATATGAGAATATTACGAAGTTTGGCACACCGAATACGATTGTGACAAATAACTATCCGGCAGACTTCCGCAAGACGAAATTAAAGTTTGACGTAATCCTTGCCGACGTTCCGTGTTCAGGCGAAGGAATGTTTCGCAAGGACGCAGCCACGATTGCCGAATGGAGTCCACAGAATGTAGAAAAGTGCAGCCGACTGCAGCGTGAGATAGTCGAAGATATTTGGCCATGCCTTGCTGATGGAGGCTTGCTGATTTACTCGACATGCACTTTCAACACTAAGGAGGACGAAGAAAACGTCCGTTGGATATGCGAGAATCTTGGGGCGGAATGCTTATCTGTGCCAATCAAACCAGAGTGGAACATCGTAGGATCTTTGCTTGATGGATTCAAAGAACCAGTCTATCGTTTCATACCAGGACACGCGAAAGGGGAGGGAATCTTCTGCTGTGTAATGCGTAAGAGTAGCAATGAGAAGGGAAAGGTCAAGCATCCAACTATGTCCGACCTTGCTGCACTTCGACTTATGACACCCGATGTCCTTGCCAAAGCATCATCGGTCGTCGATGCTCTCAAGGTTGACTTTATGAGCGGAAATCAAGCGACAGCCGAACTCACATACGAACAAGCGATAGCCTATCTCCGTCGTGAGTCAATCGTTCTTCCGTCAGAGACACCGAGGGGAATGATTGCCGTAACGCATCATGGTCAGCCATTAGGCTTTGTGAAGAATGTCGGCAACCGTGCAAATAACCTTTATCCACAGCCGTGGGCAATCAAGACAACGCATATTAGTAGTTTAATATAAGAAATTATTGATGTAATAAAATTATAAAAACAAAAAACATTAACACTAAATTTAAAAAGAATTATGTTAGAAAAAGTATTAGCAATCTCAGGTAAACCAGGTCTTTATAAGTTAGTAGCACGTGGCAATCAGCATCTTGTTGTTGAGTCCCTCGACAGCCAGAAGAAACGAATGCCAGCCTTTGCAACCGATAAGATTATTTCTCTTGCAGACATTGCAATGTACACCGACGACGAAGAAGTTGCATTGAAGAAAGTGCTCAAGGCTATCCTTGACAAGGAAGATGGCAAAGAATGTTCAATCAATCCAAAGAAGGCATCGGCAAAAGAACTTCAGGATTACTTTACAAGTGTGCTGCCTACATGGGACCGCGACCGTGTTCACGATAGCGACATAAAGAAACTTCTTCAGTGGTATAACATCATTGTATCCAATGGGATAGACTTCTCAGAAGACCTGAAAGAAGACGAGGAAGAAAACGCATAAATTGTGGTGTTAAGTTGTGTGGCCATAGGTTTCTATAGCCACATGTTGAAACATCCCATATATTAGCCCTTCACACCAGAGGTGTCACAGTTGTCACACCTGAGGTGTTACTACCCTCCACACCTAAGGTGTTTCATGCCGAACACCTAAGGTGTGGAGGGCTGCTTAAATGGATGTTTGGCAGTTGCTTATTTGAGGCGTGGATATACCTTATTATATTACGCGCGCGTGCAATATATGAGTCATTTTGCGGAAAAAGTCCTGCTTTTTTGCAATTTTTTTGTGAATTTGAATAGCGAATTTTCGATATTTCGATGATTTGATATTGAGTGCGACTAAATTTTTTTATTATATTTCTTGCACATTTTGCGATTTTTGTGTAATTTTGCTCCGAATAAAGATTGTGATATTTTAATTTTTTTTGCGAAATGAAAAAGTATAACTTTAATGCAGGTCCATCGATGCTTCCACGTGAAGTGATTGAGAATACTGCAAAGCAGATTTTAGATTTTAATGGCAGTGGCCTTTCATTGGCTGAGATTTCTCACCGTGCAAAGGACTTCCAGCCTGTAGTTGATGAAGCCGAGGCTTTGATGAAGGAAATACTTCAGATTCCTGATGGATACAAGACTATCTTTTTAGGTGGTGGCGCTTCACTCGAATTCTGCATGATTCCATATAACTTCCTTATTAAGAAGGCTGCATATCTCAATACTGGTGTATGGGCAAATAAGGCTATGAAGGAAGCAAAGTTGTTTGGCGATGTTGTTGAGGTTGCTTCATCGGCTGCCGACAACTATACTTACATTCCAAAGGGATGGACATGTCCTGACGATGTTGACTACCTCCATATTACGACAAACAACACTATCTATGGTACTGAGGTGCGTAAGGAATATGACGTAAACGTGCCTATGATTGCCGACATGAGCTCTGATTTCCTTTCACGTCCAGTTGATGTTTCAAAGTATGATGCAATCTATGCTGGCGCACAGAAGAACGTGTCAATGGCTGGTGTAACGATAGCTATATTGAAGGAAGACAAGCTTGGATGTGCTCCACGTGAGATTCCGACAATGCTCGACTACCGCACTCATACTGAGAAGGGTTCAATGTTCAACACCCCTCCAGTAGTTCCTATTTATTGTGCACTCGAAAACCTTCGTTGGATAAAGAAGCAGGGTGGTGTAGAGGCAATGGACAAGATTGCAAAGCAACGTGCAGAGATTGTCTATGGTGAAATTGACCGCAATAAACTTTTCCACGGTACTGTTACATGCGAAGAAGACCGCTCGTTGATGAACATCTGCTTCGTGCTTAACGATGAGTACAAGGAACTTGAACAGGCATTCCTCGACTTCGCAATCAAGGAGCGTGGTATGGTCGGTGTGAAGGGTCATCGTTCAGTAGGTGGCTTCCGTGCTTCTTGCTACAACGCACAGACAATAGAAGGCGTTCAGGCACTCGTGGCTTGTATGAAGGAATTCGAAGCAAAACATTAATTGACAATGAAAGTATTAGTAGCAACAGAGAAACCATTTGCTGCAGCAGCGGTGAATGGTATTAAGGCTGAGATTGAAGGTGCTGGCAACGAAGTTGTCCTCCTTGAGAAATACACAGAAAAGTCGCAGTTGTTGGATGCTGTAAAAGATGCAGATGCAATGATTATCCGTAGTGATAAGGTAGATGCAGAAGTGCTTGATGCAGCAAAGAATCTTAAGATTGTAGTGCGTGCAGGTGCAGGATATGACAATATCGACCTCGATGCTGCAACGGCTCACAATGTAGTTGCAGAGAATACTCCTGGGCAGAACTCTAATGCAGTAGCAGAACTCGTATTTGGTCTGCTCGTATATGCAGTGCGTAATTTCTACAATGGTAAGAGCGGTTCCGAACTTCTTGGCAAGAAGTTAGGCATCCTTGCTTTTGGTAATGTAGGTCGCAACGTGGCACGCATTGCAAAAGGTTTCGGAATGGAAGTGTATGCGTTCGATGCGTACTGTCCAAAGGATGTTATTGAAGCAGCAGGTGTAAAGGCTGTTGATTCACAGGACGAACTGTTTGAAGTATCAGACATCGTATCTCTTCATATCCCTGCAACTCCAGAGACGACAAAGAGCATAAACCATGCACTCGTAAATAAACTTGCAAAGGGTGGTATTCTTGTAAATACAGCTCGC
>JAUNQM010000099.1 GCA_030536165.1 Prevotellaceae bacterium
GAAAATTCAGATTTATTTTGTTTTTACCTTATTTATTAGTAATTTTGCATTTTCAAATTTACATTATTTCAAACAAACAATGAAAGCATTTGTATTTCCTGGACAAGGAGCACAGTTTCCTGGCATGGGCAAGGACCTGTACGAGAACAACGAGACCGCCAAGACTCTTTTTGATAAAGCAGACGAGACTTTAGGCTTTAAGATTACCGAAGTGATGTTTGAAGGCACAGAGGAGGAACTGCGCCAGACTAAGGTGACACAGCCTGCCGTCTTCCTTCACAGTGTGATAAGCGCTGCATGTGCAGGCGACATATTTGCACCCGACATGGTTGCCGGACACTCTCTCGGCGAGTTCTCGGCACTCACAGCAGCAAAGGCCTTAGACTTTGAAGATGCCCTGCGATTGGTTTATGCACGCGCAATGGCAATGCAGAAAGCATGCGAGGCTAAGCCTTCGACGATGGCAGCCGTGACAAACCTTTCGTTTGATATCATCGAGAATATTTGCAAGGAGATAAGCACAGAAGGTAACGTCGTGGTTCCTGCAAACTACAACAATCCTGGTCAGCTTGTAATCAGCGGCGACATTGATGCCATTGACACGGCTTGCGTGCGACTGAAAGAAGCTGGTGCAAAACGTGCACTCGTGCTTAAAGTTGGCGGCGCGTTCCATTCACCATTGATGCAACCAGCCAAAGAAGAACTACAGGCAGCAATCGAGGCAACTGAGTTCAAGACTCCTATCTGCCCTGTATATCAGAACGTAGACACAAAGCCTCACACCAATCCAGATGAGATAAAGGCCAACCTCATTGCTCAGCTCACCAGTCCTGTAAGATGGATTGAGTCTGTTGAAAACATGATTGCCGACGGAGCAACGCAGTTCATCGAGTGTGGACCAGGCAAAGCTCTGCGTGGTATGATTGGCAAGATAAACAATGAGATGGAAATGGCTTCTATATTTGATTTGATGCAGGAATAGTTGCGGTTTTGCGATTCTTGTGAGGAGTCAAGGCATGTGCCTTGTGCTTGAACTTTGTAATCGGCCTTGCCGCTTGGCTCGTACAAGAACCTTGAACTCTGGAATTTTATATGTGTGAAACATGGCTAAAGTAAAAAGTGCCGTTTTATTATTCTTTTTGTTGCTCTTTGCCTCATCTATTGGATGGGGGAAGGGGCTTCATACTAAACACATGACTAAAGAGAAAATCATCATCTACCAAGTATTGCCACGTGTATTCGGCAATACCAATCCAACAAACAAGGAGTCAGGAACAATCACAGAGAATGGCTGCGGCAAGTTCAGCAGTTTCGATGACGCCACGTTGAGCTACATCCACAAGATGGGCTTCACCCACATCTGGTTCACAGGAGTCGTGCGTCATGCTTCGCAGACAGACTACAGTCAGTTCGGTATTCCAAGTTGCCACCCTGCCGTGGTTAAGGGAAAGGCAGGTTCACCTTACAGCATTGTGGATTACTACGATGTTGACCCAGACCTTGCCGACGACATCAACAATCGTATGGCAGAATTTGAGGCTCTTGTGCGCAGGGTACATAAGAAGGGAATGAAAGTGGTGTTGGATTTCGTGCCTAACCATGTGGCACGTCAGTATCACAGCATTGCCAAGCCTATGGGCGTAAAAGACTTCGGAGCAGATGATGATTCACGCAAAGCCTTCGACCCACAAAACAACTTCTATTACTGCCCAAACGACACCTTTGCGCCTTATATCGACCTCAAGGCTGGTGCTGAAAAACCATACTTCGAAGCACCTGCAAAGGCAACGGGCAACGACTGCTTCAACGCCCACCCTAATGAGAACGACTGGTATGAAACCGTGAAACTCAATTATGGCGTAGATTACATAAACGGTCATCACCAATGCTTCTACCCTATTCCAAACACATGGGACAAGATGACCGACATTCTTGAATACTGGGCAGCAAAGGGTGTAGATGCCTTCCGATGCGACATGGCAGAGATGGTTCCTGTTGATTTCTGGCATCACGCAACGCAGAAACTCAAGGCTCTCTACCCAGAACTGCTGTTCATTGGTGAAGTATATCAGCCCGACCTTTACCGCAATTATGTCGGATGGGGAGGATTTGACTATCTCTACGACAAGGTTGGCGTGTATGACACGCTTCGCAATGTCGTCTGCGGACAATCGCCTGCATCTGCAATCACACAGGCATGGCAACAAACTGACGACATCAACAGCCACATGCTCTACTTCCTCGAAAACCACGACGAGCAGCGCATCGCTTCGCCTTTCTTCGCAGGTAACGGCAACAAAGCATTGCCAGCACTCATCGTGTCGCTCTTCATGCGCAACAACCCGTTTATGATGTATATGGGGCAGAGTCTTGGCGAACAAGGCAACAACAAAGAAGGATTCTCAGGCAACGACGGCCGTACAACCATCTTCGACTATTGGTGCATGGAATCTGTCTATCGCATGCGTCAAGGCAAGCCAACGACAGAAGAACAAAATTTACACACTATATATAATAAGGTGTTGTGCCTTGCGAAGAAGGAAAAGACAATAAGCAACGGACTCTTCTTCGACCTTATGTATGTGAATCCGTCAAGTGAACATTTCAATGCAAACAGACAGTTTGCCTTCCTGCGTAAATACAACAATGAGTTGCTAATCGTATGCGCAAACTTCGACGACAGAAATGCCGAGGTGGAAATCAAGATACCAGAGCACGCATTCGACTGCCTCGACATTGAAGAAGGCACATACAAAGGCCGCGAACTCTTTACAAAGTCAAATCACACATTCAAACTCAAAAAGGACGGCAACATCAGCATCACCGTCCCTTCTAACTTTGCATCGGTTTGGAAAATAACATTATAGTCGAAGGAGCAAGGGTACACAACCTGAAGAACATTGATGTTGAGATACCGCGCAACTCGCTTACGGTAATCACAGGCGTCAGTGGTTCGGGCAAGTCGTCGCTTGCCTTCGACACCATCTTCGCTGAAGGTCAGCGACGCTACATTGAGACCTTCTCTGCCTACGCACGCAACTTCCTCGGAAACCTTGAACGTCCAGATGTCGATAAAATAACAGGTCTTTCGCCAGTGATTTCTATCGAGCAGAAGACCACCAACAAGAATCCGCGAAGCACTGTAGGCACCACAACCGAAATCTACGACTTCCTCCGACTTCTCTATGCCCGTGCCAGCACAGCCTACAGCTACATCACTGGCGAGAAGATGGTAAAATACACCGAAGAGAAAGTGCTCGACATGATTCTCAACGACTATGAATCACGTCGAGTGCTTATTCTCGCGCCGCTCGTACAAAGCCGTAAAGGTCACTATCGTGAACTGTTCGAAGGTCTGATACGCAAGGGCTACCTCTATGTGCGTGTTGATAGCGACATGCGCGAACTGGTGAAAGGCATGCAGCTCGACCGATACAAGAACCACACCATTGAGGTGGTCATCGACAAGCTTCAGGTAAGGGAGAAGGACATCGAACGACTGAAACGCAGCGTGGCAACGGCAATGCGACAAGGCGAAGGCGTCATCCTCATCATGGACAACGACACTGGCGAGGCAAAGTATTACAGCCGACGACTCATGTGCCCAACTACGGGAATGTCGTACAACGACCCTGCGCCAAATAGTTTCTCATTCAACTCACCACAGGGAGCATGCCCACGATGCAACGGACTCGGCTACGTCACCGAACTCGACATGGAAAAAATCGTGCCCGACAAGTCTGTATCTATCAAAGACGGAGGTATCATCCCGCTTGGATCTTACAAGAAGCAACTCATCTTCTTCCAGATAGAATCAATACTCGAAAAACACGGCTATGACATCTATACGCCAATCGAAGAACTATCAGAAGAAGCAATCCACGAAATACTTTTCGGCTCATTAGATAAGGTCAGGGTAAAGGCAGCCGACGTACACACGTCAAGCGACTTCTACACAGACTTCGATGGAATCATCAAATACCTCCACACAGTGATGGAGGAAGACGAGTCTGCAAAGAGCCGACGCTGGGTAGAACAGTTCATGCAGACATGCAAATGCCCAGAGTGCAAAGGCCACAGACTCAATCAGGAAAGTCTGTCATACCGTGTATGGGACAAGAACATTGCAGAACTTGCCGAGATGGACATTGCTGATTTGTATTCGTGGCTGAAAGAACTCCCTCAGCACCTCAACGACCACGACAACAAGGTCGCTGCAGAAATACTAAAGGAAATAACCACCCGCGTAGAATTCCTTCTTGAAGTCGGACTGGAATACCTTTCACTCAACCGTCAGTCGGCAGAGCTATCTGGCGGCGAAAGTCAGCGCATCCGACTTGCCACGCAGATTGGTTCGCAGCTCGTAAATGTGCTCTACATACTCGACGAGCCGAGCATCGGACTACATCAGCGCGACAATGAACGTCTCATATCCTCGCTCAAACAACTGCGCGACATTGGCAACACAGTGATTGTTGTTGAGCACGACCGCGACATGATGCTAAGTGCCGACCACCTTATCGACATCGGTCCTGGTGCAGGCCGAAACGGTGGCGAAGTAACATTTCAAGGTTGTCCACAGAAACTTTTAGAGGAAGATTCAACTAACAATTTGCAACTTACAAAGTTCAATCTCCTAAACCGTCCTCCACTTCCACCGCGTCGCAAAGGCAATGGTAAGGCTATCACACTGCATGGATGCCGTGGCAACAACCTGAAGAATATCAACGCCACATTCCCACTCGGCACACTCACGCTCATCACAGGAGTCAGCGGCAGCGGCAAGTCATCGCTCATCAATTCCACACTCCACCCTATCCTATCGCAGCATTTCTACCGTTCACTGCAACGTCCGTTAGACTATGACAGCATCGAAGGGCTCGACAACATTGATAAAGTCATTGCCGTAGATCAAAGTCCGATTGGCCGCACACCACGCAGTAACCCAGCCACATACACAGGAGTCTTTTCCGACATACGCAATCTTTTCGTCGCACTTCCCGAAGCACAGATTCGCGGCTACAAGGCAGGGCGCTTCTCGTTCAACGTCCGCGGCGGACGTTGTGAGGCGTGCGGCGGCAACGGCTTCAAGACCATTGAGATGAATTTCCTGCCCGACGTCACCGTGCCATGCGAAGTATGCCACGGCAGACGTTACAATCGCGAGACACTCGAAGTGCGTTACAAAGGCAAAAGCATTGCCGATGTGCTTGATATGACTGTTGACCAAGCGGTCGCCTTCTTTGAAAACGTGCCAGCAATCTTGCAGAAAATCAAGACTCTGCAAGACGTAGGACTCGGTTACATCAAGCTTGGGCAGTCATCCACAACCCTGTCTGGCGGAGAGTCGCAGCGCATCAAACTCGCTGCAGAACTGAGCAAACGCGACACAGGCCGTACACTCTACATACTCGACGAACCGACAACAGGACTGCATTTCAACGACATCCGCATACTCATGGAAGTGCTCGGGCAACTCGTAGATAAAGGCAACACAGTCATTGTGATAGAACATAACATGGACGTCATACGCCTTGCCGACCACATCATCGACATGGGTCCAGAGGGCGGACGTGGCGGAGGAAAAATCCTCTTCAGCGGCACGCCAGAGGCACTCGTGTCTAACTGTCAGGGTATGAGTTACACAGCCCAGTTCCTTGCGAAAGAAATGTGACAACCCAGAAAACTAAAACGGCAACGGTATCGTGCCGTTCATAATCATCACATTTACACCATAATGGAACCACTTATCCATTGGAACAGGCTTTCACACCTCAGGTGTTATGCTTTTCACACCAGATGTGTGAAATGAAGGCCGAAACACCTTAGGTGTGAAAAGCATAACACCTAAGGTGTGAAAGGCTGAAGGATAGAATAATGGGATTTTTGCAGCCAAACAGAACAAATTCGCGAACTATTCGAACAAAATAATAATAGACAATTATGAAAACAACATTATTTCGATTAGCGCTTGTCATACTGCTATTTACAAACAGCTTTATATTGAATGCACAGACCGTGGAAACGCCCAAAGGACCCGATTTGGAGTACGTCTGTGAACTGCGTGTTAAATGTGGTGAGGCGTACAGTGTTGGTCAGACTGCCCACGGAACAAGAGTCGTTATCCCTATCATCGGCGGAACTTTCGAAGGGCCGAACATGAAGGGAGAGGTGCTCAGCGGTGGTGCAGACTATCAACTTGTTGACCAGAAGAAAGGTCGCAACGAAGTCGAAGCCATCTATTCAATAAAGACCGACGACGGGGTTTATATCCACGTTCGCAATTGTGGCCTTATCTGCATGAGCAACGATGGCGGTCAGAAGGGGTTCTATTTCCGCACAGCGCCGAAGTTCGAAGCCCCTAACGATAGCAAATACGACTGGCTAAACAACTCAATATTCGTCTGCCGTCCCGACTTCGCACCCGACTGCATCTGCTTGAAGGTGTGGAGAGTGAAGTAAATTTACAGATTTACGGTTTTGCAGTTATAGCCGTACAACCGTATAACCGAAAAACTGTATAACCGAAAAAAAATAATTCTTTTATTTGTTTATTAGATATTTTTTTGTACTTTTGCAATAATCATTAAAATACGTTATACTATGCAATCAATTTCAACTTACAAAAACCTTGCGCTTGCATCGTTGAAAGGCAAGTGGGAAGACCCTGTGATTACTACTCTGGTTTATGCTGCAATCGTTATGGTATTAGGCCAAGCCATGACATTGCCTTTCGCTCTGATGGGGACAGACAATGGAGCCGTATCAATCGTTAGCTTATTATTGCTGCCGCTGCAATGGGGATTTTATGTTTATTTCCTCAACTTCAAACGCGGTCAGTATGCACTTAAAAACATCTTCGACGGCTACACAAGCCAGAACTTTGTGAGAACGTTGCTCACTTTGATTCTATATACCATTATAATTCTCATCGGTCTCATTCTCCTCATTGTGCCAGGCATTATATTGATGTTGATGTACTCACAGACGTACTTCCTTATGAAGGATGAACCAGAACTGAAGAATATGGCAGCGTTGCGCAAGAGTGCCGACATGATGAAAGGCCACAAAATGCAGTTATTCAAACTTTGCTTTAGCTTCATCGGATGGATTATACTTGCTCTTTGCACATTTGGTATCGGCTTCCTCTGGCTGGAGCCATACATGTTCACAACATTAGCCCACTACTATGAAGACCTCAAGGCAGAATATGCTGCAAGAGATAATTATGTTACATCAGAATACGCAAAAGCTGAATAATGGAAGACATTGAAATCAAATCTGTAATACACAAATATGCCTTTGACGAGCTTGCTGAAGACGAGAAGAAACTTCTTCAGAAAGCCATGAAAGCGACCGACAATTCCTACGCACCTTATTCTAAGTTTAGAGTCGGGGCTGCAGTTCTCATGGACAATGGCGTGACCTACATCGGTGCGAACCAAGAGAATGCGGCTTATCCGTCGGGGCTATGTGCAGAGCGCACAGCAATCTTTGCCGCCAATGCACAGCATCCTAAGAATAAGATTGTGGCACTTGCCATCGCAGCCCGCAACGAGAACGGCTTTACAAATATTCCTGTATCGCCATGCGGACAGTGCCGACAAGTGATTCTTGAAGTGGAAACACGCTATCAGCAACCGATAAAAATACTTCTTTACGGCACCGATGCTGTCTATGTAGTTGAATCGGTAAAGGAAATCCTGCCACTTCAATTCACATCGGAAAGCCTTCAATAAACACTACTGAAAGAGCATAACCTAAACAAGCCTCCCCTAACTCTAATCCAATACTAAAAGAAGTAAGAATTAGAGTTAAGGGAGTTTTTTTATACTACTATGAGATTGCGGGTCAAGCCCGCAATGACGTGTGTGGGGCAAAAAAATTGTTCCCAATTGTTCGGAAAATATTTTTGCAGCCTTGACAGGGACAAGGTGCTGGTAGGTGAGGATAGGCTTTTGTCAAGCTTGCTTGTAAGAAAGACTATACTCATCTGACAGCAAAGCACGTTAGTGCTGCAAAAATCGATAATTGTTCTTAAACAAGAAGACGGTTACTAACACAGTTTTTTGCAGGTGACCCGTTTTTTGTCTATAAAAATAGAAATAATTAGGGATGGTCGTCAAATAGTCGAAACAAATATAACAATCTGATTGCCAATGTT
>JAUNQM010000360.1 GCA_030536165.1 Prevotellaceae bacterium
ACATCCACGACGCAATAGATTCAAAGCGAATCATGTCGTTTGTTGTGATAGCACTTATGCCGGCATTGCTGTTTGGCATGTACAATGTGGGCTGTCAGAACTACCTTGCAGCAGGAACACTTGCCAGCGCATCGTTCATCGAAGTGTTTGGCTTTGGCTTCCTTGCTATATTGCCAAAGATTCTCGTCAGCTACATCGTAGGTCTTGGCATTGAGTTTATCGCAGCCCAGATAAAAGGCGAGGAAATACAGGAAGGGTACCTTGTTTCAGGTATCCTCATTCCGATGATTCTTCCTGTGAATATACCTCTATGGATGCTTGCCGTTGCAGTTGCCTTTGCAGTAATCTTTGCAAAAGAGATTTTCGGCGGCACAGGCATGAACATACTCAATGTGGCACTCGTAGCTCGTGCATTCCTCTTCTTCTCGTATCCGAGCAAGATGACAGGCGGCGGTGATGTATGGGTGGCTAATGAGACCATCTTCGGACTTGGCAACAATACGCCTGACGTGATAACTCAGGCAACACCTCTCGGACAGATAGCGCAGGGACAGATGCCGACTTCATCAATGATGGATTCAATACTCGGCTTTATTCCAGGAAGCGTAGGCGAGACAAGCGTCATAGCTATTGCATTGGGCGCAATCATACTGCTGTGGACTGGCATTGCATCTTGGCGCACTATGGGTAGCGTGTT
The DNA here is from genome assembly GCA_030536165.1 of Prevotellaceae bacterium. Classification (GTDB taxonomy): domain Bacteria; phylum Bacteroidota; class Bacteroidia; order Bacteroidales; family Bacteroidaceae; genus Prevotella. Next base: position 698 of record JAUNQM010000360.1, read on the forward strand.
CGTAGGCGGTGCACTTGTTGCTCTATTGTTCAACGCATTGAGCTTGAACGATAACGTAGCAGCAATGACACCGTGGTATCAACATATAATACTTGGTGGTTTCTGCTTTGGTGCAGTCTTTATGGCTACCGACCCAGTGACAAGTTGCCGTACCACACAAGGACAGTATGTCTATGGCTTCCTTATCGGCGCAGTGGCAATACTTATCAGAGTGCTCAACCCTGGCTATCCTGAGGGAATGATGCTCGCAATCCTTCTCATGAATGTATTTGCACCGCTTATCGACCATTGCGTCGTGAGCAGAAATATTAGTAAACGACTTAAAAGAATGGAAAAATGAAACTGAATACAAATAGCAATACATACACAATCGTCTATTCAGCCATTCTTGTGGTTGTAGTTGCATTCCTGCTTTCGTTTGTCTATCAGTCATTGAAGCCTATGCAGGATAAGAATGTTGCTTTGGATACAAAGATTCATAAACTGAACGCACTCAACAAGCGCGATCTTGACAAGGCGGATGTAGAGAAAATCTATGCCGATGCCTTTGTTGAAGAGTGCAATGAGGATGGCGTCAGCTATGAAGTGTTTAATGTGGATGGTCAGAAGAAGTATCTTGTACCTGTAAAGGGACAAGGCCTATGGGGGCCAATCTCTGGTTATATTGCTGTGGATGAGGACAAGAACACTATCTTCGGCACAGACTTCCAGCATGAAAGTGAGACTGCCGGACTTGGCGCTTTGATTACAGAGCAGAAGTTTCAGGATAGCTTTAAGGGCAAGAAAATCTTCGCTGAGGGCACTGACGAGGTCGTTATCTCTGTGGTAAAGAGTGGAAAGGCTGGCGACATTGATGCTTCGAACTATGTTGATGGCATCACAGGCGCAACACTTACCTCGAATGGTGTTCACTCTATGATAAATGAAGGACTTAAAAACTTTGAAAGGGTAGTGAAATGAGTATATTTGCAAAACAGAATAAAGAAGCATTGACTTCACCGCTGAACACCAATAACCCTGTTCTTGTGCAGGTGTTAGGCATTTGTTCAGCACTTGCTGTGACTTCGCAGCTGAAGCCGGCAATCGTCATGGGACTGTCGGTTACGGTGATTACAGCTTTCTCAAACTTGATAATCTCATTGATACGAAAGACGATTCCTAATCGCATCCGTATCCTTGTCCAGTTGGTGGTTGTTGCCGCTTTGGTAACTATCGGTTCGCAGGTGTTGAAAGCCGTTGAAAACGATGTGAGCGTGCAGCTATCGGTCTATGTAGGTCTGATTATAAC
>JAUNQM010000361.1 GCA_030536165.1 Prevotellaceae bacterium
TTTTACTATTCCGAGTCGCGACGGAAGAAGACGTAAAGTCAACGTGAGTAACTTAGACGTAGTCAATCTCATCAGTCCCGTTGGGACGAAACATCATAGCCGAGGGCGCGAGCCCTCGTATTAACGCACCCCCATCAATAAAGCCCTGAATGGGCGACAGAAATGGTTATTGTTGAGCTCTGTCGAGCCTACGGCACTTTAGGTTGGTGTGCTTCGATGAGATAGGTCTGCCGCCCTATCCTTTGCTATTTCGTCCCTACAGGACTTTTCCTTGTTCCTCTACAAGGTAGCGTCCTCCAGACGCATGATGTGTGTGTCCATATCCGAGCACATCTCCTACGTCGATGTACCCGGTTACTATCGCTTCGCTCAGTATCGGCTTCCAGCCGAACGCAGCCGAGAGTATGATTTGTTGATAAATTGTTCGAAGAAAGAATAATAGCCGACAAAACTATTGTCCTTCTTCGTCGAGGTGGTCGTCCCAGAGGTAATGCTGGGTCTCTTTGGCTATGATACCCGAAAGGACTATCAGCGAAATAAGGTTAGGCACCGACATGAAAGCATTGAGTATGTCGCTGATGTCCCACACAACGGTAAGGCTGAGCGAACTGCCGACTATAACTACCAGCACCCATAGCACCCTGTAGAGTGTGATGAAGCGTTTGCCCCACAAGTATTCCACAGCTTTCTCGCCGTAGTAGCACCATCCGAGTATGGTTGAGAAGGCGAAAGTGACGAGTCCGAAAGTGAGTATTGGCGTTCCTATGTATGGAATCATTCCGAAGGCCTGTTCGGTTAATACGCCTGTCGATTTGATGTCGATGCTGTCGTAAGCCAATATGCTTGACACTACCGTCAGTCCTGTCATTGTACATATCAAGACTGTATCCCAAAACGCTCCTGATGAGAGCACCAATGCCTGACGCACAGGATTCTTGCTCTGCGCAGCTGCTGCCACAATTGGTGCAGAGCCAAGACCCGATTCGTTCGAGAATAAACCTCGTGCTATTCCGTACCTCATAGTAGTCATTATTGCGCTTCCAGCTGCACCTCCTATTCCCGCCTTTAGCGAGAATGCGTCGTTCACAATCCAGCATATTGCCGGCCATACATATTCAGAGTTTACAATCAAAATGTAGATGCACCCAAACACATACAGTACAGCCATGATAGGAATGAGAAACGTGCATATCTTGCTTATGCTTTTCACGCCTCCGAATATGACTACTGCAACCAGCGCTGCAATCACGACGCCAATGATGAGCTTCACGGTGTCCTTGTCGGCAAAAGTGATGAACTGCGACAGGTTCTCGCTGATTGCCTTCGACTGCACAGCATTGCCTATTCCGAATGCTGCAAATGCCGTAAAGATGCAGAAAAGTACCGCCAGCCACTTACATTTCACCCCCCTTTCAAGTGCATACATCGGACCTCCAATCATCTCGCCGTTCGATGTCTTCACGCGATATTTCACAGCCAGAAGCCCTTCACCATACTTGGTGGCAATGCCAAACAGACCAGTGAAGAAACACCAGAACACGGCACCTGGTCCTCCGAGGGAAATAGCCGTGGCTATGCCGACAATATTGCCCGTGCCGATGGTTGCCGCCAATGACGTGGCAAGTGCTCCGAAGTGGCTAACGTCGCCGTTGCTGCCCTTGTCAGGCTTAACGCTGAGTTTAATTGCTGTCCATATCTTTCTTTGCGGGCATTTCAGTCGGATAGTAAGAAACAGATGCGTTCCTACTAACAGCACTATCATAGGCCATCCCCATACCGCACCGCTTATGTTGCTGATGATTTGTGAAAACTCTTCCATGTGTTCGTTAAATGTTCTGCAAAGATAGCGCAAGTTGAGTGAAATACAAAATAAAATACGAAGTTTTTATTTTTATTTCCGAAACGCAGCCTATTTTCGACGAAGTCAAAGTTACGAATAAGCGAGCGAAAAACAAAATTTATTTTGAT
>JAUNQM010000100.1 GCA_030536165.1 Prevotellaceae bacterium
CAGCGGATGCACTACAGATAGAGGGCATCCGCTGTTGTCATAGAAAGGTATTTGTGTTTACTCTTTAGTTGTTGCCTTGAAATATTCGACTTTGTCCGGACGGTAGAAAATCACAGTCCTTTCTCCTTTCATCACCTTTACAGCTGGGCCATCAGCCTTTGTGCCAAATATGTTCTTGCTGACATTAATAATGGTATCTACAATGTCGTCAGTCAGTTTTGCAATGGCTGCATTCTTATTAGAATCGATAACTTCAATGGTCGTTGCATTTGTGATATTCATTATTTCTGCCGCCACAAGCTCATTGAGGAATGCATTATCCTCCGCACCTTTCATTGCATTATAGATTTCTGCAAGAACAGATTCCTTGTATGAATCAAACGAAAATATTTTATCTTTAACATCTCCCCAATTCGACTTATATGCATCTACAGCCTCACTCGGTACAATGATAAGAGATAGACGTCCACATTCCTCAAACGCATACCCGCCTAACGAAGGAGGCGTGTTGCCATTACATACAACATATTTCAAATTCCTACATTCGTTGAAGGCTTTAAATCCTGTGCTTTTCACAGAACTTGGAATGGTAATTGAATTCAAATTACCGCAGCCTCTAAATGTTGCATCGGAAATGCTCGTAAGATTAGCAGAAAGATCAATTGATGTCAAACCGCTATAGGTAAATGCAGCGTTTCCGATATATACGACATTGTCAGGAATGGTAATTGAATTCAAATTGCCACAATTATCAAACGCATAATCCCCTATTCTTTCCAGAGAACTTGGAAGGGAGACTGATGCCAATTCGATACAATCATAAAAAGCATAAGACCCTATGTCTGTCACTGTACTTGGGATGGAGATTGATGTCATCTTGCATACACAGAAAGCAGACGAACCTATGCTTTTGACAGTGTAGCTTTCACAATCATAAGTTACCTTAGATGGAATCTTGACTGACCCGCTGACACTTGAGTATCCGACAACTTCAGCGAACTCACTTGCTATATCATCTATAAAGTAATTAATACCATCTATTTCAAACGTTAACGGACTTAATTCATCTTGACACCATCCTGCCATGCAGCACACTATCGCCGCAAAAAGTAAAATCGCTTTTTTCATAATGTGAAATTTCTTTGTTATTGCCCTTCCCTAACCCCTCCCCGTAGGAGGGGAACTTTGCTCTCCCCTTCGGGGGGAGACGGAGGGGGCATTGTTGTTATCAGGTGCAAAGGTAATCATTTTTTTGCGAAATGCACGTATTGCCGATATTTTTTTGGGGGTACCTAACCATCCAAAGTTCCCATCGACAATTCTCAACCCAGAAGAGACATATAACCACGTCTGCATCTACAAGTTCGCCACAAAACAAAGACATGTAGTTTCCTCTTAGCCAAAAGGATACAACCTCATTGGGCTTATATCTCCACCCCACACATCATATACCGCGACCAGACACGTCATTACTCGTCGCTCTACACGTCGTTAATACTCGAAAAAAGTTTTGCAAAACTTTTCTCGAGTTAATACGACGTGTGAAGTGAAGATTAATGATAGCCATAAAATCTATTATTGACGCGTCTGCTTATTGCTTGCCTTTCGACTGCCCGACAAGGTCGTCGTTATCGATTGTCTTGGCGGCTTTCTTCACCTGCGAACGCAGTGAGCCAAAGCGGTAGGATATTGTTCCGCCTACCCAGCGCTGTGTTTTCGTGCTGGCGAGCGTAGAGAGGAAATCGCCTTGTGTATTATACACCTTTGCCTTCTGGTTCTTGACGAATGGGTTCGACACTCCCACGCGGACGGTGAGTCGGTCTTCTTTGAGGAATGAGCGTTGGAGGTTGATGCCATGATAATAGACTGGGTCGATATGGCTATATACATCGCCGACGCCTTGTTCCCATCTGCCCATGTTGACGTCGAGTTTCAGTTTCCAGAAGAGGGTTTGATTGAGGTTGATGCTTCCGTTGAGGTTCCAGCGCTCTTGGCTCAGTGCAAGGTTGTCGTTGCTGACCTTGTTCCATCCACCGCTGATGTTGACGGTCAAGTTGGTCTTCGGGGTTGGCAGCCAACGCAGATAGATGCTTGCAAGGTAGTTCTGGTATTTCTGTATGTTGCCGTATGTGGTGTAGATTTTGTTGTCGATGTCCTTGCTGATGCTGCCGATACCGTCGCTGTTGAACGACGCTGATAGAGAAGCGCTCGTGACAAGTTTGGCGTTCAAATAAGTATGTGTGAGCGCAATCTTGTTTGGTCGCGAACTGTTGAGGTAAGGGTTTCCTTCGCTGATGGTCATGATGTTGTCCTCACGCATAGGGTTGAGGTAGTCGATACCTGGACGCTCTACGCGCGATGAATAGTTCAGTTTGAGCGTGTTGGCATCGTTGATGCGGTAGGTAATGCCGGCAAAAGGTACTATATCGTTGAGGTTGCGCGAGTAGTCGTCGGCACTTCCATCGTTGAACTTCGCCTTGAGATATGCGTATTCATAGCGCAGACCAGCGTTGAAACTCCACTTCGGACTGACGTAGCGATACTCGGCGTATGCAGCTGCAATCTGGGTGAGATGCTTGAAGTCGGTGCTTGCATCGACGATTTCGTCCTTCAACACTTCGCCTTTCGATGAGTTGTTGCGGTTGATATACTTTGCTCCGAGATTGATTTTATGATTTGGGGTAATAGGGCGTTCCCAGTCGAACTGCACGGTGTGCTCGACAAAGAGACCGTCGTTGTCGCGGAAGTGGTAGTCGTAGTCATAGACAGCAGGGCGGTCAATCCAGTCAAAATAGTTCTCACCTATCTGCTGATGCGTGTCGCTGGTCGAGAGTAGGTATGAGAGCGTGAGTGTCTCGCCACGGCGATTGGTCAGGTGCTGATAGTCAATCTTACCGTCGAAGTTGTAGTATTTCTGGTTGCTGTTGTCATAGACATCCTTGAAACTATAAAGCAGGTTTCCGCCGTTATTCATTGAGAGCGAAGCGTTGCCAAAGATGTCAACATTGTAGAAATACCCATTCACCGATGCCGAGATGAGGTTCTTCGGGTTGAGGTCGTACGATGCATCGAGGCCTATCACATGCACGTTGCCTCCGATTTTCTGGAGGTTACGCAACTGCATATTGTTATTGCTCGCCTTGTAATCTACGGTCTGCTCAATGTCCTGCTCGTTGTGTGACTTGAGGAGTTTGAGGAAGGTGTAGCTGGTAGAAATATCCAACTTTCCTTTCTTTGCAGCAAGATAGAGGTTGCCAAGCGGCTCGCCTTTGTCGTCGGTCTGGGCTGTGATTTGCCCCATGAGTCCATTGAGGGAAGTGTCTTTCTTGAAGACGATGTTGAGAATGCCGTCAACGCCTTCTGCGTCGTAACGTGCGCCAGGTTCGGTGATTACCTCAACGCGGTCGATGAGTGATGCTGGGATTGCCTGCAACACCTCTTTTGCATTCTTGGTGAACGAGTTGTTTGGGCGTCCGTCCTTGTAGATACGTATGTTTCCGCTGCCTTTAAGTTTGATGTTGCCCTCGTTGTCTAACGATACGAAAGGCACTTTCTTGAGCATCTCTTTCAGTGAATTGGTCTTCGACTCGTCGTCAGATTTCATATCATAGACGGTGCGGTCGTCCTTCTGCTTCACGAGCGGTTTCTGTGCAGTCACTACAACTTCGCTTAGTGCGACGCTATCCTTCATGTTCTGTGCGCCTGCCGTCGTGGCAAGCATTGCGATACCTAAAATTAAAACAATCTTTTTCATATTTTGCATTTATATTTGTTTTTATCAGTTAGACGCAGCGACCTTCTCTTTTCTTTCAACTAAGAAAGAAATATTGATGCAAGTCAAATGTATGGGGAAACTTACATTCTACTCTTTACCGACTGTCCTGCACCTGTGCCCTTGTACTTGCTCTGTGCGCTGTTGAAGCGGTATGACACGCGCAACACAACACCAGGGGTGCGACTGTCGGCAGACTGGTTGATGATATAACTGCCAAAGTCTGTTTCAAAATGGTAGATATTCGAATTGAATACGTCAACCCACGAGAGGTTAAAGGTGAGGGCATTGTCTTTCAGGAATGACTTCTGCACACTCAGGTCGAGGCTTTGCGTCGGTTTGACCTTGTTCATTATCTCATCACTCATCTTGCTTGTGTATTGGTAGTTTACTTCCAACTGCCAGTTATTCTTGAGTATGAAAGCGTTGTTTGTCTGGAGGAAGTACATTGGATTGTTGCGCTCTACGATGCGTTCGCCAGTGGCTTCACGCTGGTCGATGACGTGCATCTTCAGCTGAGGTTTCGAGTAACCGATGGTGTAGCGAGGGTTCCACACACCTATCTTCGGCGATGCGTTGAGGTACATGCTGAACTTGTGATAGGTTTCATTGATGTTTTTATAGCGAATCATCACCACACCATCATCATTGTAAGGAGTAGCCCACTGAGTGATGCCATTCTTCACTGTCTCGTAGTTTGAGTTGAAGGTAAGCCATTTCCATGTTGCAGAAAGTGATGCCGTGCGTTGCTTCTCGCTCAGAAGTTTCGGGTCACCCGACTGGTAAGTGTAGCGATTGTCGTAAGAAATCTCGTTCGACAGTGCATGCAGCGATGGGTTCTGTGTCTTGCCCGTATAGCTGAGCGATACGCTAACCTTGCCGACCTTAGTGGCGAAACTAATGGAAGGGAACCAGTCGTCGAGTTTGCGTGTGAGGTTGTTGGTAGCATCTTCATAGTCGTGGTATTCAAAATCCACATGCTCGTAGCGCAGTCCGGCTGTAAATTGTCCGAAAGGAAGAGAAACGGCATATTGTGCAAAACCGGCTATCGTATTCTCTTTGTTTTTCCCGTCAGCAGCAGGTATGTCAGATTTATTTATGGCATACTGCTGTGTTCCATCATAGTAACTCTCCTCACTTCCCACTTGCAACGAACCTTTCCACACGGGATATGTGAGCACCAACTTGCCTGCATACATCTGGGCATCAGCCTCAGAATGAGAATACAAATCGGCAGGCGTGGTCCAACTTGACTCGTTCACATTGACCTCGTTTCGTATCTTGGCTCTCATGAAATCTGCGTTGAAGTTTATGTTAAGTTTGCCCACTGTGCCATCATAGTAGGCATTGCCTGTCCACTGTTCACTTATAGGAGTCTTTGTCTTGCTGACGGAAAACACATGGTCTTCAACCACGCCGTTCACAACGAAGTCATTGTCCATGATAACCTTCTGGTCATCGAATGTGTTGGTGGCGTATTCAATTTTGAATCCTAAAGAGTGATTGTTGTTTATTTGCCAGTTGGCACCGAAACTGGGGTCAATACCTCCTCGATAGACTTGAGCCTTCAGCGTTCCGTCTTGTATCTTAGATACCTGTTGCCCATTTTGCATGAGGAACGTGCCTCCATAGATGTCACTTATCTGAAAACTATGCTGTGCCCAATACACAAACTTGCCGAAGAAGTCCCATCCACCAGTGCGATAGTTGAGGTCGAGCACCGTCCATGATGGGTCGAAGTAGCGGCATGTGGTGTACTTCCTTGCCTGACTTGTCAGTGCATAACTGAAACCTTCGCCCTGACGCTTGAGGGTCTTGATGCGCACAACACAACGAACGTTACCGCCATAGAGGGCGCCAGGGTTGCTTACTACATCCACCGACTTAATATCCTCCGACATAAGGTTGCGAAGTTCTGCATCATCGGTCACCTTGTGTCCGTTTATATTATATATAGGTGTGCCACGGCCTAACACCTCCAGATTGCCGTTCCGATTTATCATACCAGGCACTTTAGCGAGGACGTCGTTGGCATTGCCGCTATGTTCGAGCACCGAGCCTGTGATTGTTGTCACCACAGCATCGCCTTTGAGAGTTGTCTTTGGCAACTGCGATTTCACTACGACTTCCTGCAACATTCGCGCGTCCTCTTCCATATATAATATATAGGTGTCGGAATCGTTGCCCGTTAGTTTCACGTCAACCGTTGCATCCTTATAGCCGATAAAAGAGGCTTTTAGCATGTAGTTATCTGTTGGTGCTGAAATCTGGAAGCATCCGTCGGTATCTGTCATGGCGCTTGCCATTATCACGCTATCCGATTGAATCAATGCGACCGAAGCAAACGCCAATGGTCCGTTAGCTGTCTTGTCAATAACCTTTCCTTTTACGATTGCACTCTGTGCCATACTCGTCACGATGCCTAACAGTAGCATCATCATTGCAGTAATAAATCTTTTTTCCATAGAAGATGTGATTTTTGTTTGTCTATTTTCTGCATGTTTGACACTTCTCATACTCGAATAGTTGCAGAGATTTCAATTTTTGATTTGCATCAACGTTGGAACTTTGACCTAAAAACAAAAAAAGAGGAAATCTCTTGGCGTGAGATTTCCCCTTGTCTTATATATAATAATGAATAGTATTACATCATACCGCCCATGCCTGGAGCTCCGGCTGGCATTGCTGGCATTGGCTCTGGCTTGTCGATGATAACGCATTCTGTAGTGAGGAACATTCCTGCAATGCTTGCTGCGTTTTCAAGAGCAACGCGCTCAACCTTTGCTGGGTCGATGACTCCTGCTTCGCGGAGGTCTTCATACTTGTCGAGACGTGCATTGTAACCGAAGTCGCCCTTGCCTTCAAGAACCTTCTGAACAACAACAGCACCTTCAACACCTGCGTTTGCAGCAATCTGACGAAGAGGTTCCTCGATAGCACGCTTTACGATGTCGATACCAACCTGCTCGTCCTGATTGTCACCCTTGAGGTCCTTTATTGCTTCGAGGGCGCGGATGTATGTTGTACCACCACCAGCTACTACACCTTCTTCGATTGCAGCACGTGTAGCGCAAAGAGCATCGTCAACGCGATCCTTCTTTTCCTTCATCTCAACTTCGCTGTTAGCACCAACGTAGAGCACTGCTACGCCACCTGCCAATTTGGCAAGACGCTCCTGCAGTTTCTCTTTATCGTAAGAAGAAGTTGTTGCAGCCATTTCGTTCTTTATCTGGTTGATGCGGTCGAGGATAGCATCCTTGTTGCCAGCGCCGTCAACGATAGTTGTATTGTCCTTAGTGACAGTTACTGTGTTTGCTGTACCAAGCATGTCGATAGTTGCCTGTTCGAGTTTCAGACCCTTCTCTTCGCTGATGAGGGTTGCACCTGTGAGAACTGCAATATCTTCAAGCATAGCCTTTCTTCTGTCGCCGAAGCCAGGAGCCTTGACAGCACAAATCTTCAGTCCACCGCGCAGACGGTTTACTACGAGAGTTGTGAGTGCTTCTGAATCTACATCCTCAGCAACTACGAGCAGTGGACGACCTGTCTGTGCTGCTGGTTCGAGTATTGGGAGGAAGTCTTTGAGGTTGCTAATCTTCTTGTCGTAAAGGAGGATATAAGGATTCTCCATCACGCACTGCATCTTCTCAGCGTCTGTTACGAAGTAGCCTGAGAGGTAACCACGGTCGAACTGCATACCCTCAACAACTCCGATATGAGTGTCGCGGCTCTTGCTTTCTTCGATAGTGATAACGCCGTCCTTGCTTACCTTACGCATAGCGTCAGCCAAGAGCTTACCAATCTCTGCATCGTTGTTTGCACTTACTGTTGCAACCTGCTCAATCTTATCGTAGTTGTCGTTTACCTGCTCTGCATTGTCCTTAATATAAGCCACAACAGCAGCAACAGCCTTGTCGATACCGCGCTTGAGGTCCATAGGGTTTGCACCTGCAGTCACGTTCTTCAGACCAACATTGATGATACTCTGTGCGAGGATAGTAGCAGTAGTTGTACCGTCACCTGCGTCGTCGCCAGTCTTGCTTGCAACGCTCTTCAGCAACTGTGCACCTGTGTTCTGGAACTTGTCTTCGAGGTCTATTTCCTTAGCCACTGTGACACCGTCCTTTGTAATCTGCGGAGCACCGAACTTCTTTTCTATAATCACGTTTCTACCTTTAGGGCCGAGAGTTACCTTTACTGCATCAGCCAACTGGTCAACGCCCTGCTTCAGCATATCGCGGGCATCAATATTGAATTTAATTTCTTTTGACATAGTTTTATTATTTACGGTTTATC
>JAUNQM010000362.1 GCA_030536165.1 Prevotellaceae bacterium
CTGATGGTCGATATCCTTCTGGTCGGCATCATACCAGTGTGGAGTTGTCTCATACCAGTGAGCGTATGACATAATGTTGTGGTTAGGATCATCATGCCTATAACGTTTATAATTACTTGCATCGTGGTATGCAGTATATGCTGCGTATGCGGCATCATATTCTGCCTTTGTAGGATTTGTACTAGTTTCCGAAGGAACAGGTTTGAAATTTCCATTTGTATCAACAATAAGATTTTTCTGATCGTCAGTCGGGCCTGAGCCTGCATCCTTCAGCACGTCCTGCTTGACTACCACCATAAATATTCTTTAAGATAGAAGAGCCACTTACAAAGACATGTGCATTACCTGCTACTGAGTTCTGACCATTACCTGCGCCAAAAAGTGTGAGATATTCACCATTGCTGTCTTTCGCTTTTGCATCATAGTTGATTACGGCATTGTGAGTTGCACGGCAGTTATTGTTTCCACCGAAGATCATACCGTCGCGGACGATAGCATCAGAAGAGCTGAATCTAATAGTTGCATTACGCACGTCGCAAGGCAAGGCAGGATAAGAGCCATAAGCACCACCGTAGAGTGCAGCCATGCTGATTTTAGAACCTGCAGGCACATTGACTAAGGTATTCCTACATACACCTTCATTCTTAGAGCCTCCATATACTTCATTAACCAAACCACCGTAGAGGTTTACCACTGTCTCATCTACGCCTGTGTAAGAACCAGCACCATAGATATTGACACCAGAGTTGGCTGTGAGTTTTGGATATACATTAACTTCAGCAGTGAGACCTGTGTAGTCAGCCTCTTTAAGCTGAGTTGCATCGATTTCTTCAAGCACCTGATATTCGTTAGGGTCGAACTCTGTTCCCCAAGTTGAAGTCTGGGTTGCTGCCTGAGCCACAAGTTGTGCGTGATTGATTGCTGAAACGCCAGCATCTACAGTAGTTCCGTAGGTTCCTCCATATATATTACGGAAAAGTCCTGAATAAGCATCAACCTTTGAATGCTCTACGTATGAGAAGTATCCACCACCGAAGACGTTTTCAGCCAAATGCTGAGTTCCATTCTCTGGTCCGTGAAGGTTTACGTATGTATTATGTGCATCCACACGTCCCGTCTCATCGCAATAACCATATCCTCCACCATAGATATTTGCGAATATCTGGTTTGACATGATTCCGTTTGCCACGTTAGGCGTTACTTCATTTTCACAAGCAATATCAACAACAATGTTGTAATTATTCGGATTTGCGTAAGTATTTGTTTCATCATTGTATTCACCCATCAAATCAGTGAAGAGTGTAGGCATTGACTCCCATGAGTTCGCCAACTTTACGCCTTTCACATCTACTAAGTCTGATTCTTGTGGATACAAAGGAACTTCTGCATTTGCAGCAAGTTTGTATTCCTGGCTACCGATTGTAACGGTCATCTCCTCGCCTGTATTATTTATATATGTATCTCTATAACGGTAGAGTCCGCAAGAGCCTCCGAAGATTGAGCGCTCAACGTTTCCTCCGAGATACTTTACAAATGTATTAGATGTTACATCCTGAGTAGTTGTCGTTCCGTCTGGATTTGCCTTCAAGATTGTGTGAGTTCCTGTACCAAGAATCTGTCCACCGAAGTCGTTTCCACCATATACGCAGTGACGAAGCTGGAGATTGTTTGTGAACCTGCCAAAACGGTCACTACCGACAAATGTCTCTGCATATCCATAGATGTCGGCGTTACTTGCTCCACCGAAGACATCGTAGTGCAGACCACCGCCTGCATACATGTGAGTGTTACCGACTACGACTCCCTGATAACCGCCGGCATAAAGTGCGTTCAGACCGAAGATTGATACTGGCGAACGGTGGATGTCGGCACCAAGGTTGAAGTGGGTGTTACCACCGACACCAGCAACAAAGTCGTATTTGTCAAATCCGACTGTTCTTGCTGCGGTAGTAGT
>JAUNQM010000101.1:0-1198 GCA_030536165.1 Prevotellaceae bacterium
TTCACCAAAAAGTTGTATCAACTTTCGACCAAAAGTTGTATCAACTTTTTGCGCACTTAATGCAACAACTTCAGAAAAGCATTCGGAAAACCAAGCAAAACATACGTGGCTCCTACTGATTGAATAGGCGCAGTTTCATGTCGAGGGTCTTGGCGTCGTTGAGTGGGAGACACGGCATGAAGCCTGGCTCTATGCCGCAAAGTTCGTCGGCAACCTGTATTGCTCGGCGGAGGAAATTGAGCAAGCCATCCTTCTGTAAGCCTTGCACAAGGCGGTCTTCGTCGTAGTCATTGTTCTGTATCGTGGCTGCAAGCTGGAAAATATCGTTGAATGTGGCCACCTTCTTTGAGAGGTCTGACTTGAGTTTCTTCGTCATCTTATACACCACCTCGCACGCATCGCCGTCGTTATAGCGAGGCACTTCGTAGCTGTCTGTTATTGTCTCTACAAACCTCTGTTGCATGCAGAAGAGGTTATACTGCTTCACTTCGCGTGCGGTGAGCGCCACCTTTGGCAGCGGACGGGAATGTATGAGTTCGTGAAGCTGGTCATGTATGACTGTGAGTGTCTGCATGCTTACTTCTTTAGTTCGCTGATCATCGCTGGCATTGCGGTAGAGTGTCACCATGCGGTCGGCAAGCGTGCCACTATCGTTAGGCACGATTTCCATGTTAGCACTACGTCCGAGGGTGTATAGCGTGTCGCCTTCTTTCTGCGATTGAACGATGACGTAGCTTGCCTTTTTAAGCATCGGACGCTGATAGAACAGCAGTTTCCATATCTTCTCCTGCCAGAGTCGGTTCTTTATTTCCTTCATCGAGAGTTCGCCATAAGGGGTGAAGAAGGTGAGGAAACCACGCGTACGCGACATATTTAAGCATTGATAAGCAGCATAGTTCCAACCGCCATGCACATGGACAACGTCAGGCATGAGAGCATAGAGTTGCTTGAGAAACGTGTTTCTTATCGAAAGAGGGTTCCACTTCGACTTGTAAATCTGTATGACTTCGGCGTTAGGGATGTTTACATGCTTGTTTGTTACAAGATGGTTTTCCAGATAAGGCGACGTTGCATCTGTGAGCCTCATCACGTTGATAAGGTTTTTCTTTACCGAGTCATCAAGTATTACGTGTAGTATTTTCATTGTTCGTGGTTTTCCTTGAGGAGTTAAGAAGTTAAAGGAGTTAAGACATGTGAT
>JAUNQM010000101.1:1208-8053 GCA_030536165.1 Prevotellaceae bacterium
TTGTCTATTGCAATTCACCTTTTATATTGTGTCACTATAGACAGCCTTCGGCAAGCGGCGGCAGTTGTATTGCGACGCCATTATCTCACCATAGGCACCTGCGGTGCGTATTGCGAGCAAATCTCCGCGATGGCATTCATTCACCTCACGCGACTTGGCAAACACATCGGTGGATTCGCATATCGGGCCTACGATATCGTAACGCTTCATCTCGCCCGAAGTATTCAGATTCTCGATGCGATGATATGCTTGATAGAGCGCCGGACGAATGAGGTCGGTAAAGCCGGCATCGACACAAGCGAACTGTTTTGTTACGCCTTGCTTCACGTAAAGAACCTTTGTAAGCATCGTGCCGCATTGTGCCACGACAGCACGTCCAAGTTCAAAGTGCAACTGCTGATGCGGTCGCAATTCAAGATGGTTGGCAAACGTTTCGAAATACGCCTTGAAGTCTGGCACGAGGAAATGGTCGGGGGCGTGGTATTCCACACCTAACCCTCCGCCGACATTTATTGTGTCTATCTTTATATTATGTATCTCAAGCCATCGCTGTAGGTCATTGATGCGGTTACAGAGACTGCGGAAGTCGTTCATGTCGAGAATCTGCGAACCGATGTGGAAGTGCAGTCCTTTGAACTCGATATTATCCATCTTCCCCGCAAGTTCCAATGTCGTTCCGAGGTCGAGCATTGCAATCCCGAACTTGTTTTCAGCCGTGCCTGTAGTGATGTTTGCATGAGTGTGCGCACCTATTTCGGGATTTATGCGCAGCGCCACACGTGCCTTGCGCCCCTTCTTGCATGCAAGTTCGTTGATGACTTCAAGTTCCGCAATGCTCTCAACGTTGAAGCAGAGTATGTCAGAGTCAAGTCCGAGGTTTATTTCCCAGTCGCTCTTCCCTACCCCAGCGAACACGATGCCCGAAGGAGAGAAACCTGCATCGAGCGAAGCTTGTATCTCACCACCGCTGACACAGTCGGCACCAAGCCCAGCGTTGCGTATCACTTCAAGAATCCGATGGTTGGCATTCGCCTTCACAGCATAGTGCACCACGAAGTTCCTGTGCTTACTCGCCTCGCGGTTTATGGCATCGAGCGTCTGCTGCAACAGTTCGATGTCGTAGTAATAAAACGGTGTCTCTATGTGCTTGAAGCTATCTACTGGCAAATTCATTTGAACAGAGTCTTGCTTAAACTGTTAAGGGCACGTGCCTTGTCCTCTTCTTTTATAAGGAACGAAATATTGTAGTTGCTGCCGCCATACGATACCATTCGCACAGGTATGTCCTTCATTGCATCGGTGGCTATGGTCTCGAAGCCGATATTGCTCCATTCCAAGTCGCCCACGACGCAGACGATACACATGTTCATATCGATGGTCACATTGCCGTATTTCTTCAGTTCGTCGGCTATTTCACCGAGGTGCGAAGTGTTGTCGATGGTGACAGATACACCTACCTCCGACGTACAAATCATGTCGATTGGAGTCTTAAAGCTTTCGAATATCTCAAACACCTTGCGCAAGAAGCCTGAAGCCAGAAGCATTCGCGAACTCTTAATCTTTATGGCTGTGATGTTGTCTTTTGCTGCAACTGCCTTTATCGTACCTTTCTCCTGTCGATTGCTGATGGTTGTTCCAGGTGCATCTGGGTCCATCGTATTGAGCAGTCGTACCGGTATGTTGGCATGTTTTGCCGGCTGCACGCATGTCGGGTGGAGAATCTTTGCACCGAAGTAAGCCAACTCAGCGGCTTCCTCGAAGTGAAGGTTATGCACAGGTTTTGTGTCTTCAACCACTCTCGGGTCGTTGTTGTGCATGCCGTCAATATCTGTCCATATCTGTATTTCCTTTGCATCCACGCATGCTCCGACAATCGAAGCGGTATAGTCGCTTCCACCTCTCAGCAGGTTGTCAACCTCGCCATAGGCATTGCGGCAGATGAAACCTTGAGTAATGTAAACCTTCTTCCGTCCTGCTGACGTGAGACTTTCGTTGAGATGCTCACGAATATACTTCATGTCAGGTTCGGCATTACTGTCTGTACGCATGAAATCGAGCGCATTGAGCAACGTGCAGTCGCAACCTTGTTCCTTCATATAATGATAGAACATGTTGGTGCTTATTATCTCGCCTTGCGATACTATCTGCTTTTCTTCGAGCGAGGTGAACACGTCCTTGGTAAATGAACGCAGGAAAGTAAACACATCGACAAAGAATGCCGACATTTCCTTCTTGGCTTCATCGGTAGAATACAGCTCATCTATGTGGCCATAATACTTTGCCTCTAATTTGTTTATCTCATCGTGAGCACCTTCTTGATTGCCTTTCTGAAGGTAGTCGCCGATTGCCACAAGCGAATTTGTCGTGCCTGCCATAGCACTCAAAACGAGCAACACAGGTTCTTCCTGAGTTGCAACAAGGTTCGCTACATATTTCATTCTCTGTGGAGAGCCAACGCTCGTACCACCAAATTTCATTACAATCATATTTGTAGGAGTTAAGGAGTTGAAGGAGTTAAGACATGTGCGCTGCAACTAGCGACCTATAACCAACAACCATCAAACATTTATCTTCTTTTCTTATGCTTTTTAGAATGTGTCGGGGTGGCATTATGCGCTGGCGCATTTGGCTTTATCTCGTCCTGACCATCCGCTTCTGGTTTAGTCTCGTCGCCTTGCTCTACAGCGTCTGGAGTTTCCTCCTCACATATTGCCTCATCATGCTGTTCGTCGATTTGAGATGGAGTATCGGATTTTATCTCGTTCACATTCATTGGCGTCAGGTGCTGATCGCCGCATTGGTAAATAGTGCCAGGGTATTTGTCGAGCAGGGCATAACGATGTGTGCTGATAACTACAGCCGTACCGCTCTTACTTATCTCTTGGAAGAGTTCAAGTATTCCCTCCTCCGATTCTGGGTCAAGGTGACCTGTCGGCTCATCGGCAAGAATAATCTTAGGGCTATTGAGCAAGGCTCTGGCAATGGCAACACGTTGCTGTTCGCCACCTGAAAGCATGTACGGCATCTTGTTCACAGCATCTTCCATGCCCACTTGTCGCAACGCTTCTATGATGCGGTTTTCTATCTCATCACGTTTCTTCCATCCAGTTGCGCCGAGCACAAAACGAAGGTTGTTGCCGATGCTGCGGTCTTCCAACAAGCGGAAATCTTGGAACACAAGCCCCATCTGCTTGCGAAGCTTTGGCACATGGCTGCGCTTCAGTTTGTGATAGTCTTCGCCGAGCACGACACATTGTTCAGCATCCTTGTTTACGTCCAACTCGCCGTAGATAGTCTTGAGCAGCGAGCTCTTCCCCGTGCCCACCTTACCTATTATATAGATAAGCTCACCTTCTGCCACATGGAAATCCACGTCTTTCAGCACGAGAGTCCCTTCCTGTACTACATCTACTTTTTTGTATTCAATAAGCATAATCCGTATGTATAGTTTTCGTTTGCAAAGTTAGTGCAAGTTGAGCGAAATACAAAATAAAAAACGAAGATTTTTGATTTTTATTTCCGAAACGCAGCCTAATTTCGACGAATGTCAAAGTTACGAATAAGTGAGCGAAAAACAAAATTTATTTTGATTTTTTCCGAACGCAAGGACTCCGCCGTGCGCCTGAAAGCGAAGCTGAAGAACTTCGACGCTGTCAAAGTTAGTGCAAATCGAACACAATACAAAATAAAAAGTAAAGTATGTCCTCAAAACATCAATAATAAAACACTATCTCTTCCTCACTTCTTCCTCACAATATCCTCACTTCTATAGAAAGGCGTTGTAGCGTATTCTGTGTGAGTAAATAGTGAGCAAATAATAAGGCGAGAGACACAATGTTTACACGACAAGGACAACAAGAGACAAAGAAATATTTTTTTGACACAGTTTTTTACTGGCGACCGTTTTTTGCGTTTGATTATTTTGCTATTACAAATATTTTGGTTATATTTGCAAGATTTTTCAACGACAACCATGACAGATTATATAGAGATTCGACGTGCGAGGGTGAACAACCTCAAGGACATAAGCCTTAAGATACCCCGCGGACAACTGATCGCGGTGACTGGCGTCAGCGGTAGCGGCAAGTCGTCGTTAGCCTTCGACACCCTGTATGCTGAAGGACAACGACGCTACGTGGAAAGCCTTTCTAGCTACGCACGACAGTTTCTCGGCAAGATGAAGAAGCCTGAATGCGACTACATAAAAGGCCTTCCGCCTGCCATTGCCATTGAGCAGAAGACAATCAGCCGCAATCCTCGTTCAACAGTTGGCACATCGACTGAGATATACGACTACCTGCGACTTCTCTTTGCACGAATCGGGCACACATACTCCCCTATTAGTGGGCAGGAGGTGAAGAAACACTCGGTTGAGGACATCATCGCATGCGTTGAAGGTTATGGCAAAGGCACACGTTTCATGGTGTTAAGCCCTGTTGTGGGTTTGGCAAAGAAAAGTATCATACAGCAACAAGGATATTCACGCATAGAAGTTAACGGAACAGTATATACCATCGACGAAAGCCCTGCCCTTCACGAGACCGATGAGGTTTATATTGTCATCGACCGTCTGGCAGTAGATACCAGCGAAGACTTTCTTGCCCGACTCACAGACTCATGCGAGACGGCATTGTTCGAGGGTCATGGCAAATGCCGCATAAAGTTCATGCTAGGAAGCCCCTCCCTAGCCCTCCCCCATAGGGAGGGGACTCAAAGTTCATACGACTTTTCAACCCTCTTTGAAGCAGACGGAATGACGTTTGAGGAGCCTAACGAAAATATGTTCTCCTTCAATTCTCCACTTGGGGCATGCCCAAGATGTGAGGGTTTCGGCAAGGTAATTGGCATTGATGAGCGTCTGGTAATACCAGATTCTTCGCGCAGCATATACGACGACGCCGTTGTCTGCTGGCGAGGAGAAAAGATGTCGGAGTGGAAGAATGAGTTTATGCGCAAGGCTTCGCAGGACGATTTTCCAATATTCGAGCCTTACTACAACCTGACGCGCGAACAGAAAGACTACCTCTGGCATGGTCCGAAAGGCACTTCGCCAGCGATAAGAGGCAACTCAATCGGATGGTTTCCTTCCATCGACCGCTTCTTTGAGTTCGTAAAAGAGAACCAATACAAGATACAATATCGCGTCATGCTTGCCCGCTTCAGAGGCAAGACCGACTGTCCTGACTGCCACGGAACAAGACTAAAGAAAGAGGCTTTCTACGTGAAGATTGACGGCCGTTGCATTTCCGACCTCGTTGATATGCCGATAAGCCGACTGAAAGAATTCTTCGACGAACTGAAACTTCCTGACAACGAGGAAAAGATTGCACATCGTCTGATTACAGAAATAACGACTCGCTTGCAGTTCTTGCTCGACGTTGGGCTTGGTTATCTCACTCTAAACCGTCCGAGCAACACGCTGTCGGGCGGCGAGAGTCAGCGCATCAACCTCACCACTTCGTTAGGCAGCAGCCTTGTAGGTTCGCTCTACATCCTCGACGAGCCGAGCATCGGACTCCACACACGCGACACCGACCGACTAATAAAGGTAATGCGCCAACTGACGGAAGTGGGCAACACGGTGATTGTGGTTGAGCACGATGAAGACATAATGCGTGCGGCTGACTATCTGATTGACGTCGGTCCTAATGCCGGCAGACATGGCGGAGAGATTGTCTTTGCCGGAAGTATGGTGAATGACCCAAAGCCTAATACCCAAAACCTAAAACCATCATACACGCTCGACTATCTGGCAGGGCGTCGTGAAGTGCCAGTGCCACCTTCACGCAGACGATGGAACAGGTTTATAGAACTTAAAGGCGCACGCACCAACAACCTCAAGAACATCGACGTTAAGATTCCGCTCAACGTGATTACCGTTGTGACAGGCGTCAGCGGTAGCGGTAAGTCATCGCTCATAAAGGGTACACTATACCCTGCGCTAACGCGAAACTTAGGCAAACCTGCTGAGAACATGGGCGAGTTTTCGTCACTCGGTGGCGACATCAACGCAATTAAGAATGTGGAGTTTGTTGACCAGAATCCAATAGGTAAGAGTTCGCGAAGCAATGCAGCAACTTACGTCAAGGCATACGATGCCATCCGCGAACTGTTTGCAAGCCAGCAACTCGCAAAGCAGATGGGCTTCACGCCGCAACACTTCTCGTTTAACACCGACGGGGGACGCTGCGAGGAATGTCACGGAGCAGGTGTGATTACGGTTGAGATGCAGTTTATGGCTGACATCGTGCTTGAATGCGAAGAATGTCATGGGCACAGATTCAAGAAAGACATACTCGAAGTGCAGTTCCACGGAAAGAATGTTGACGACGTGCTCAATATGACAATCTCAGAAGCAATAAGTTTCTTCGGCGAATACGAACAGAAACAAATAGTGCGCAAGCTGAAGCCACTTGAAGATGTCGGGTTAGGCTACATAAAACTCGGACAAAGTTCAAGTACGCTTTCAGGCGGCGAGAACCAACGCGTGAAACTGGCGTATTTCATCGGACAAGAGACACAAGAGCCAACGCTCTTCATCTTTGACGAACCGACAACAGGACTTCACTTCAATGACATTCAGAAGTTGCTCATAGCCATGAATGCCCTCATAGAGCGTGGACATAGCATAGTAATCATTGAGCACAATATGGAGGTCATCAAGGCGGCAGATTACATAATCGACCTCGGTCCTGAAGGCGGTAACGAAGGAGGCTACCTGATAGCACAAGGCACGCCAGAGGATATTATAAAGGAAGAAAAGTCAGTGACGGGAAGATTTCTTAAGAAAAAGCTAAAGAACTAGATTACCTAGAACATAACAAATCGTAAATAGTAAATCGTCA
>JAUNQM010000102.1 GCA_030536165.1 Prevotellaceae bacterium
ACATCAGTTCTGCCGCGCCTACAGCGCTTTAATCTTGTGAATGTCATAAAGATAGCGCTTGCGCACTATCCTATATTTTGTCGCACTTACGGTGCTTATTTTGAACACCCTACCTTGCGGGGCGTAACGATATGACGGCGGATGTGCATACCCTGGGTGCCGTTGCGCTCTACCCTGGGCTGTGAACGCTACGCGATTGCCCTTTCTGGGCGTAATAAGTTGTTCGAGGAAGGGTCGCGTTGTTCGTGGTGAAGTTTTTTTTTCTTGCGCCATCATTGGGGCTGTTGGGGGCGTGAGTTAGGCGTCCTTTCAGTCTTGCTCCTTTGTGCCTTGCGAATGTGTTTTGTGGGCTTTTTTGCTCGTTTTTTACTCAAATCGCGGTCAAATGTGCAATTTTTTAGTGATGATATGTTAAATTTTATATAATTTATATGCGCTACGCTTGCGTACGTGTACTATTATTTGTAACTTTGCATGCTATTTTGGGTCGAAACGCCCACTGCAAAACAGGACAAACAACAAACAAAATAACGAAAAAATGAAAAAAACAACAATCAATCCATCGCGCGCGTCCCGCAGGTTATTATATATAACCATGCTCGTAATGGCAGTCGCAATGATGTTCTCATGCTCCGGCGACGACGAAGGCGATGGCAAGCAACGCCAGATTTTCTTTAGTTCAAGTCTGTCGAGCGAGAAATCAAAAACCAGAGCCGCTGGTGAAGAATTGAAGCCACTGTATGAAATCGGCATCAATCAGTTCAAGGTCTATGGTTTTAAGAAGCCTGCTTCTGGCAATTTGCAGACAGTCTTCAACAACGAACCAGTGAACTACACCGATGTAAGATGGGGGTACGAGATGCCACGTTACTGGGACCAGAGTGCGCAGGAGTACATGTTCTTTGGGTATAATCCTGGCGTGGGTGACGTAACGAGCTTAGGTACAACCGTGAGTGCAGAAATCATTGATAATACGGTCACATACAAGTGCGGAAGTATCCCTTACATCATCGAGAAGTCTGACGGAACTCTTTGGACAAAAGACCCAACGTTGAGCAATAACGTCGAACATCCTTATCATGAAATTGGACAAAAGGATATTCCGTATATCTCTCACATCTGGAGGAATAGTCCGACCCCAGACCATAGCGTAGATTTGACTTTTTTTGCTCCATACGCTCAGGTAAGCGTAGCTTTCTCACGTGTGGCATCTGTGGATCCGACTGAAACTACAATAAAGGCAATCCAGTTTAAGCCATTGAATCCTACCCATGCAATCTACGACCACCCAGACCTTACCTACACGTACAATATTGGTGGAACGGATTATGGAAAAGAGTCGTTCAAGATTGACCGTCGAGAAGACCACATGCTGATATTGGGAAATGGATTTACGTATGACAATATGACCAAGATTCAGAGAATTGGAGATGTGGATACAGAAGTTGGAATCCTTGACAATCCAGAGACGGTCTATATGTCGTACCCTATCTATTGGACATTCCCGACATATGCAAATGAGTTGGGTGAATTTGAATTGTCGGCAAGTATAGGCGGTGAACCACAGACATGCACGGTACCAGCCGAATACACACAGTGGGATATGGGTTATCACTATATCTACGTGTTCCGCATAACACGTGAAGGCATTGACCGCGTTTCGGTGATAAAGGTAGGTATCAAGGAGTGGGAAAACATAGGAGAATCCAGCCCTACTTTCTATAACTGGTAAGACACGTAGAACGAACAGATAAACAAGACGATAATGAAAAAGAACTCAATATACGGCAATTTAGTATTTGCTCCAGTGCTATTGGCATTGGCAATGTTTGCGGGTTGTACTGCAGACGATGATGAAAACGGTGGGAAAACAGACTACTACATGCTGACGCCAGTGATTGCAACCAACACCGGCACACCAGTGGTGACACGCGCCCTGGCAGGAGATCCTGACCCTATAGTGTGGGGACTTTATGAAGAACTCTATCCAATGTCGCTTGAGAATGGTCCTAAAATAGGTGTCTTTGTGTTGGATGGCAATGATCCTGCATCATTTAACTCCAAACCAGCCTGGTTCCAATATGTGTTGGAAAAAGATGCTTCTGGCAATTATAAGCGCGATGCAGATGGAAGACTCATAGGTGAGTGGACAGGTTTGAACACCCATGTGAATAACAATACGGAATATTACATTTATGGCTTCATGTCGGCAAATAATGAAAGCTGGAATGTGACGATAGCGCCTGAAAGTGGTTCGTATAGCAACGGCGCCACTATGCAGATGTTAAGTGTCAAGAGCGTGACAGCAACCGATGTATGTGCTACTGTTGGAATCTTGAAAGCAGATGTATCGGATTTGACTGATGCGACGTTGATGAAAAATACCATCATCAATGGAGGAAAAGAAGGTCAGCCAGGACTTGGTAATTTCAAATATAAGGCTGAGACGAGAAATAATTTCTTGTATCTCTGGCTTGACCATTTGTATTCTTGTATAAACTTCGAGTTGCAGGTTGGAACAGAATACAGCAAACTGAGAAAGATAAAACTTAAACAAGTTGATTTCGCGATAACCAATGCGGTTCCAGCGTATAATATCACAGTGAACCTCGGAAGTTCAGGTACAGCATATGCTTCTTTCACCCCAAGTGGAACACCAACAGCTTCGGTTACCGACAAAATCTATGAAAGCACTGCTGGCGAAGAAATACCAGTGAGGTCAGCAGATGATAGTCCTTCACTGTCAATACCTGGCTACTTTGCTCCATCGGGAACGTTTTCGGGGCAACAAGTTAAGGTTACGTTCACATACGATGTGTATCCTATAAACTCAGACAAGCCATCGAGGTTGAATGCACAGGCGACAAATGTGTTGAATATTGGTGATTTGCTCACTGCGGCAGGCAAGACATTAGGCGCAGGACAACTGTTTACCGTGAAGGCCCTCATTGAGCCGACATATCTTTACGTCCTTGTCGATCCAGACCTCGACAATCCGACAGTGATATTTGAATAAAGCGCTTTTGCCCTTACAGGGCGTATGACGTGATGAAACGCGTCACCCAGGGCGCTGCCCTGGGCTGTGAGCGCTTCGCGACTGCCCCTTCGGGGCGTTCCGCAATGATGAACGAAACAAAATAACGATAATGCATCAAAATAAATAAATCGCCCTGCAAAGGCACAAGCTCCTAGCCCAATGGCAAGCGCAGCGACGCCTTGGGTAGAAACAATGCATCAACAAATAAAAATGACGAAATATGAAAGAAAACGAGATAAGAAATAATGAGCTTGAGTTTGCAACGTGGTGTATAGGAAACGTGGCAAAACGACTTGATATTGACGATCGCGAGGCATATCAGAAACTCAAACAGTCGGACATACTGTATGGTTATATTGTTTCGGCTTATGATGTGCTTCATACGTTTGGTAAGGAATACTTGATGGAAGATATACTCAATCTGATGAAAACAAGAGGCGTAGCATGATAGTATATCATTCATCAAATAGGATAATTGAAAGACCCGATGTTGAACATTCCAGAATGTATTTGGACTTTGGCAAAGGGTTCTATGTAACGAAATTAGAAGAACAAGCGATTAAATATACAAAAAAGTTCCTGAAAAAAGGGGAGAAAGCTTTTGTGAACAAATATGACTTAGATGATGATTGGAAACAAAAATATCAAGTAAAGTCGTTTGATTCATACAATCAGGAGTGGATAGATTTTGTAACTGCGAATAGATTAGGAAAATCAGTAGAAGTCTATGATGCAGTTGAAGGAGGAATAGCCGATGATACAGTTTTTGAAACGATGGATTTGTATATATCAGGCTTGATAAATATTGAAGAAGCATTGAGAAGGTTAGTCTATAAGAAGCCAAACCATCAAATATGTTTCTTAAAGAACGAAATAATAAATAATGCCTTGAAATATATTGGGGCAACTGAAATAAAAAAACAATGACAGAAGGAAGACATACACTGTTGCAGATGAAGTACGCAAGGATTATACAATGTATTTCCGAGATGTATGACTTGCCATTGAGTGAGGCAATGGATAAATTCTATACTTCCACGACAATGGGGTTCATCCGTGATGGAGTGTCAGATCTACATTGCTGCAGCGACAAATACCTTGCTGATGAAGTGATGTTAGAATTTAAGTCACAGAGATAATAGAACAAATCGCCCTGCAAGGGTATAAGCCCCTAACCCAATGGCAAAGCGCAGCGACACCCTGGGTTCCAGAGGCAAGAAAAACAATTCGCCCTGAAAGGGCAAAAGCATTAAAAGGCTTTCACATAGAACTGAAATTAACAACTCACGATATTAAAGTGAAACAACATAAAAAAAACAAATAAAAATGAACAAAAAATTTAATTCAATTAAGAAGTTATCGAGAGGCGTGATGCTTCTGTTAACTACTCTATCCATGTCAACGTCCGTTGCTTATGCCGACGGTGAAACGACAACGCCTCAGATAGTCATCGGAGGTGATGTCTATGGTGGAGGTAAGGAAGGAATCGTCGGCACAGGCAATCTCAGAGACGGTATTGCCAAGGATGCCAATGAGGATGCAATTGCATTGAATGCAGCAACGGCCGGTGCAATAGAGACGACTTTTGCAACCGAAGTGAAAGTTTATGACGGAAAGATTCGAACCATCTTTGCTGGCGGAAGAAACGGACGTGTGTTCGGAACGACGAGTGCTACCATCTGTGGTGGTACCATTGGCGGTGAAGAATGGGAAGGCACCACTCATGGTGGAGTCTTTGGAGCTGGTGATGGTGCAAGTGCTGTTGTGTTTGGCTGTGGTAGAGTTACCGTTGAAGATGGTACTGTTTGGAATAGTATCAATGGCGGTGGCAACCAGGCAGAACTTCTCGGTAACACATTGGTCACATTGAAGGGTGGTCGCATGTATGGAAACGTATATGGCGGTGCGCGAATGGCAGATATTATTACCTATGCCCATGTCTTGATTGATGGAGCACATCAGCAAAACGACTTGTTTGTCAAAGGTGTCTATGGCGGCGGTGATATTGCCGGTAGTCTCTTAAATATGACTCGTGTGCAAACCAATATTGGGAAAGGTTACTGGAACTGGTTTATGAGCATGTCGCAGTATGCTGGCAAGGCAATGAAGGCAGATTCTGATAAGGCGGAATGGATGCAAGACATAACTGTAAAGGATGAATCTTCGCCATATGCTCCTACCAAGCATCCAAATCGTGCAATTAATGTTAACCAGATATGGAATACCATTGTAGAATCAACTCCGAAGGCTGAGGATAATGATATGAAACTCTTTGTCGGCAATACATTCGGTGCCGGTAATGGTGCTTATGATTATGTTTATGCTGGATCCAGCACCAGTGGTAGTCTGACTTTGCCATTCCATAAGGTTCTGGATAGTGATGGCAAATGGGTTGTGGATACAGATTATTTGGAGGATGCCAATGGAGATAGGGTCACTACTGGAGGTGCATACCAAAAGACGTTCAATAATCTTTTGGTTCCAAATACAGACCGCACTTATCTGCAGCTTGAGGGCGGAACCTATGGATATGTATATGGTGGAGGAAACAATACTACCGTATATGGTAGCGTAGATATTTACATTAACAATGCTGACAGACCTTGTGAAATTCCTGCACTTGAGATGGAACGCATGGGACTGCAGACCACAACATACACGCTTTGGAATGGTGAGGATTCTCTTTCAAGACTAGAATATGCAGATCTCACTGCAGCAGAAAAGGAGAATGTGGTAGCTAAGGTGCCTCAGACCTTCGACCGTGTGTTCGGTGGGAATAACTTGGCTGAAATGCCTGTTGCTCCAAACTGGTATCTCATACAAGGACGTGTCAACAACCTGTATAGTGGAGGTAACAAGGGTAATATGACGAGTGGAAATGGTATTCTTGTCAATATATTCAAGAATAACGGAACATACGACATAGACCCAGTGAAAAAAGTAAGATATCCAGTCGATGCCATGATGATAAACAATATCTATGGTGGCTGCCGTATGGCAAATGTTGCTCCTGGAACTACTTCGGAAAATGGACCTGATGGCTTCAGAAACTTCGGATATAATTTCCTCTCTGGCTATGCAGCCCGCGTCTATATTTCCGGTGGACATATAAACAATGTCTATGGTGGAAACGATGTGTCGGGTCATGTGGCTTACGGAACCGATGTTGAGATACACGGAGCTATCTCTGGCGACGTATATGGAGGTGGTAACGGTGCATATCCTTATACAGACAATGCTACGCTTGCAACAGATTATCCAGACGAGTGGGGCGACTATTATTATGATGCAAATGGTGGACTTGACTTGGATAATCCTGTAACAAGTGCAACGGCATCACTTGAGGGCCTATATAAGAAGCGTCCTCACGTAGAGAATACACTTGTGCATATTGCCGGTGAAGGAACATATTTGAGCCCTTCAGATTGGGAAACGAAGTATGGCAGTAACGTCAAGACAGGTGCAGCTGTTGCAAAGTATTATTGGAATGAAGATGGAACCAAAACTATTGTACAGCTGAACCCAGAAGCAGGTGATTATGATGCAACGGAAGCAGCAAAACCAGGACAACTTATTGCCAAGGGCGAGATGGAAGACATCAACCGTGTATATGTGCTTGGTGGTGTATATTGCGGTGGTAACAGTGCTACGCTCGTTGATGGTGCTGATGGTAGGCAGGCAAGTGCAACATTCCAGATCGGTCAATGTGTGACGATGGACAAAATCTTCCTCGGTTCAAACGGTGAGAAGATGGTGGATGTTGACTTGCTTACAAAGTATTCACAAGATGAAACAATCGGAGGTGTGATTCAGGACAACAATGTAAAGTATAAACTTGCAAAGTTCGACCTGACTAATTCTGTTCAGATGGCAAAGTACATGGAAGGATGTGCCATGAACATTATGCCTGCCATCACATACGACAACCCAGACCGTGTGTTTACCAACAATCCTACCGATGCTGACTACTTCGGAAAGTATAGTGATAATTTCGGAGGAAAGACAACTCCAGTCACCGAAGATCAGGTAGGCGATGAAATAGATGTTTCAGTAGATGCCAATGCCGACATGGATGAGCAGGGACTGAACTTCAGTACACATATCGGATCCTTCTTCTGCGGAGGAAACGTAGGTAGTATTAATGTTGAAGGAACAATCGGTGAGGCTACAGGCTTGAAGTTCCCACGTGAGCTTGTTATTTTCGACAAGGTTGTCGGTGGATGTAACAATGCTAATGTGCCATATCGTGAAGGTATCAATGCCTTCTTCCAAGGTGGTGTAACAGGAGCTCCTGGCGACCCAATCGCCTTCACAGGCCCTGGTACAAACACAAGTACTACAATATATGACAACGACCCAGGCTTGAAGATTCAGCTCTACGTGCCTTGCCGTATGGAGCCTCGAAAACTAAACAAGACAACTGTAAACGGCTTCGTTGAAATAAACAAGATAGAGCCAGAACCATGGAGTGCACCAACTGTAATCTCCGACTATGGTATTGAGTCTGATGTGAAGGGCCCTGTTCAGATTCTCGACCGTGGTAATATCTATGGTGGTTGCTACGAGAGTGGTTATGTAAACGGAAGTGTTCAGATTCAGATTAAGGACGAGCTTTGTGCTACGGCACAGATGCGTGCATACTTCGGTGACAAACCTTTCGTTGGTCAGGTAGCAGGTAGCGATGGTACAGCTCAGATTGTGGATAACATGCGTCGTTACGTATTGAACCACGGATGGTCTGCATTCGGTGGTGGCTACGGTAAGGAAACAGAAATTTGGGGTAACGTATATATGGACCTCAGCCGAAATGCAGGTTATATCAATGCATACGCAGGAAGCCAGCTTGGCTTCATCGGCAAGATGCAGCGTTACACCGAGGCTGGGTCAGCCACTGTCATCGCCCGTGATGAGCATGGACAGCCAATCCTTGACGGTGGAAACTATACGACAACAACCAAGAACGTTGTTCCAGGCGAATACAAGACGACAGTCTCAGAGT
>JAUNQM010000363.1 GCA_030536165.1 Prevotellaceae bacterium
TGCAAAAATCAAAACAAACTTTTTCATAATTTTGATAAATAATGAATAATAAAACATGAAAAACACATCACAAAGATAAGGAATTTTAAGCAAAAATCATAGTAATATTTGAGAAAAAACAAGAAAAAAAAAATTTTGAAAAAAAACAAGAAAAAAAGTGTTGTATGTGAATATTTTTTGTTACCTTTGTAACCCGAACAACATTCAAGATAACGCATTTATTATGGTACAGCCAAAATCCGACTATGGTTCTCAACTCGTTTGGGGTGTTTGCCATTCAGGGCATCGAAAAATGCTGCTGTCGGGGTTCAAGCGCCTGCTTGCCATGCTTTGTGCAACTGTGTTAGTTTCTACTATCATTGCTATGCCAGTTGCGAAAGCTTTGCTCATCGCTGGAATAGGTTTTGTCATCTTTCAACTTAACATACTGAAGAAGGTCCCTGCGCTGCTCGGACCTTCTTTCGCATTATTGAGAAGAACAAAACAGTCCAAATTCAACCGTAAATCTTAACTTCTAAATATAACTTCAAGACAAATGGCAAATATTATCAAAGAAGCATTTACTTTCGACGATGTGCTGCTCATACCGGCATATTCTGAAATCCATCCTACGCAAGTTTGCGTGAAAGGTCGTTTCTCACGTAACATCGAACTGAACATTCCTATCGTCTCAGCCGCGATGGATACCGTAACAGAAGCTGAAATGGCAATAGCTATGGCGCGTGAGGGCGGAATAGGAGTAATACATAAGAATATGTCGATTGAGGAGCAGGCTGCTCAGGTTAAGAAGACCAAGCGCTCTGAAAACGGAATGATCGACAATCCTGTTACCATTCATCGTGAAAACACCGTCGGAGATGCTCTGCGTATGATGAAGGAGAACCACATCGGCGGTATTCCTGTCGTTGACGCAAACAACTATCTCGTCGGAATCGTTACAAACCGTGACCTTCGTTTTGAGTCAGATATGATGAAGACCATATCGGAGGTGATGACATCTGAGAATCTCGTAACCATTACCGACCCATCACATGACAATATTGTTGCCGTGCTGCAAAAGAATAGGGTAGAAAAGTTACCTGTCGTTGACAAGGATGGCAAACTGGTTGGACTTGTAACTTACAAGGACATCACGAAACTCAAGGACTATCCAAACGCTAACAAGGATGCAAAAGGCAGACTTCGTGTTGCAGCAGGTGTTGGTATTACTTCCAATTGCCTTGAACGCGTAGAAGCATTATATAATGAAGGTGTCGATGCAGTAGTCCTCGACTCAGCTCACGGACATTCAAAAGGTGTCATGGACGCATTCCGCAACATTAAGTCGTCGTTCCCATCACTCGATGTTGTAGTTGGCAATGTGGCAACTGCTGCAGCTGTTAACGATCTCGTTCAGGCTGGTGTCGATGGTATTAAGGTCGGCATTGGTCCAGGTTCTATCTGCACTACACGAATCATTGCAGGTGTCGGTGTACCTCAGCTTACTGCCATCATGGATGCTGCTGAAGCCGTAAAGGGTACAGGTGTTCCAATCATTGCCGATGGTGGACTTCGTTATTCAGGCGATATTGTTAAGGCTCTGGCTGCTGGTGGTGATTGCGTCATGTGTGGTTCTATGTTTGCTGGTACAGAGGAAGCACCTGGTGACACGATTATTTACAACGGACGTAAGTTCAAGACTTATCGTGGCATGGGTTCAATAGATGCTATGAAGGCTGGTTCAAGTGACCGTTATTTCCAGGATAAGTCAGATGCAAAGAAACTTGTTCCAGAGGGAATCGTAGGCCGTGTGCCATACAAGGGCACGATATCTGAGACCATCTATCAGATTATTGGTGGCCTTAGAAGTGGTATGGGTTATGTTGGCGCTAAAGACCTTGCAGCACTTCGCAAAGCAGAGTTTGTACGCATCACGTCTGCAGGTGTAACAGAAAACCATCCTCACGA
>JAUNQM010000103.1 GCA_030536165.1 Prevotellaceae bacterium
TTTCAAATTGCACTCTGCGTGAAATGGCACATACGAAACTTGTCTAAATTAAATGTTGTCCATTTTTGTACGACCCCGTTAGGGTCGAAGGGTAGTGTAGGTTATACTTTCCGCAGGTCTGCGACACTGCGGTTAACAATGTAAGACCTCGTTGAGGTCTAAGTTTTTTAATTAATAGAACCTACCTTAACACTTTACAACTTACACGCCACCTATTTGCCTGTGGTGCGACCAGCATTCTTTAAGATTGCCTCTGACACCTGCGTACCATTGTTCTGCCACACGTTGTCAGGGCCGTTTGCATTCTGCAGATATTTCTCTGTCGGTGTCCAGTTGTCTTGCATTGTGATGTACGAACTACCCTCGTCTGTGTAGAGATAGAACCAATGGTTTGGGTCGTGGACATACGATGGAGAATAAATGTCGCGCACAACATTCTCAGTAATAAACGTGCCAGGCTGTGCACCGAGCGTATAAATGCCGGCAGTGTCATACATGTGCCGCGCATAGTGGTGGATGAGGTTTGCATGAACTGTATTATTCTTCATACAACAAATCTTCCTGTTCCAGCCCCACCCCATTGAGATGCCCGTATATGAAACATCACAAATCTCGTTGTGCTCTATGCAAATATTCTTTATCCAACCTGCACCAATACCCACGCAGCCCCAGTCTTCGTTGGCTGCATCGGTGATTAGATTCTCCGTTATAGTAAGTCCGTCGCAGACTTCACGCTCGTCCGTCGGGGCGTATGCTATGTGTTGTTCGTGGGCTTCAGGGCCAAAAGTTCCTGCAAGTATTCCGCTTCCGCCAATGTCGGTGAACACACAGTTTTCCACGTTACCACCTTTAATATATAGGTGATAGTCTAATGCCGTCGATGCCGTATGCGCAAAGCGACAATTATGGAACGAAACATTCTCTGCAGCATTGAGCACCACGGCTGCCGACGGTCTGCCGACCCAACCTTGATTATCAAGTTTATGGTTGTCGATGCGTTCCATCTTTGGTCGCAGTTTGTATGCCTCAATCATATACATACCTGCCTGTAGTGGCGCGTGTCCTTCGATTGACGGACGCATCCATGTGGAATACTCAAAACTGATATTCTGTATGTTTACGTCAGTCACACGGTTGTCAGGCAGTCCTTCCACCTTTACCAAAGTTTCTACAGCAGGCACTTCTACATCGCAAAGGTTCAAGTCTTCACCTTTCTTCGGCAGATAGTAAATCTTTCTTTCGTGCTCGTCAAGATACCATTCGCCCTGAGTGTCGAGCAAGTCTTTGGAGTTTGTGAGATAGAAAGCCGAGTTGTGTCCGTCGGTCGTTACCATTGGCGACGGCCACGGATGCATGAAATGAATGTGGCTTTCGGGGTTATGGAAATAGACAGCAGCACTGTCGCCAAGCATTTCAATGCTTCTCACGCGCAGATTTGCAATGCACCACATCTCATGCAAAACCATCTCCAAACCATCTACATTCTTTATTTTCTTTACCACAGCGGCCGGCACGTAGATGCATTCTTTTGCCTTATCGAGTGAAAGTATGCGATGCATCTTCTCGAAATCATCGACATCGCGCGCCCTCTGTGCCTTCTTCCCATCAATCCACATCTGACGGAAGTTCAGCGGACGACCGTTGAACTCTGGTTGGTCAGCCACAAGAAACTTACCTTTCCTTTGCCATCCTGTCACCTTCACGCCGCCAGAGATAACTGTTCCTTGTTCTCCGATGATGGTGGTTCCGTTATCTTCAGGACGAATTATAACGCTTTGCAACAGACGATACACACCTGACTGAAGACGAATCACAGCCTTAGTCGTGTCGCCATGAATCTTGTCCATACGCGACTTCTGCAATGCTGCTTCAATTGCGTATGGATTTCCAGGCGTGACGACATAGTCCTTTGCATTCGCCGAAACGCAAGCGATGGCTAAAAGAAATAAAAGTTTTTTCATTCTGCGGTTATTCTTTTTGGGTAAGGCATGTGTTTTGATAATGCTTTTTAGTGCGACCCCTTTGGGGACGAAGATGTGCGGGCATTACAGTCTCTGCAGGTCTTCGACCAGCAGTTACTTACAGTAAGACATCTCCGAGGTCTGAAACCCGAGACCTTCATTTAGTCATTTGGCAAGCAAAGCACATGTCTTAACTGACGACAAGCCGAAAGCAATGAAGCTCGCTTCAATTGCTAAGGCGCGAAGGAAGAAAAGCCGCGCAGCGGATTAACTTCTTTAACTCCTTAACTCCTTTAACTTCTGAAACCACTTACAACGCAACAGGAATCCATACCGTCATCTCACCCTTGCCACGGTTACCCCATGCATAATAAGGAACGAGACGGATTGTTGTCTTCTTCTTGTCCTTGCCTAATTCGCGATAGAGCGAACCTTTCCAAGAACTCTCTCCACGATTGTATGCCTCTGTTTCAAGCGCAATGACGCGACTGCCGTCGATTGTAGTCTCGACAGTCTTGAAAGCAGCATTATAAGGTATTGCAACATCGTCAATATCCACACCATTGAGATCCTGACTCTCAAGGCAATAGATTATAGGACCACGCTGAACAGCAACCTGACCGCGAGCCTCCTCAACAAGCGGATTTGCCTCAACGAGTTTCGTGCGCATCTCCATGTTGAATGCAATCTCGTCGCCCTGCTTCCACTTCCTATATATAATAATGTATCCGCCCTTAACCTCGGCATCAGCAATCGCCTCGCCATTGACCTGCAAATCGTACTTCTCGCACCAAGCAGGCAAACGAAGTTTCATTGCAAAACCTTTGTTCTTTTTCAGTTTGGCAAACGTCAGTTTCACGTTTCCATCCCATGGATAATCTGTATGCTGCTTTAGCAGAATATTGCCGATTCCATCGATAGATGTATTCAATTCGTCCTCGCCATAAAGGTTGACATAAATGCCATCCTTCGCAATGGAATAAGCATAGTATTGAGTTTCGCAAAGAGTACGGAGTGTGTTTGGAGGGCAACAGAAACAACTAATGTAGTCCTGCCTCTCTTTTGGCCAGCGAAGAGTGTAAGGCAACTCGTCAGAAACTCGCAGCGGATTAGTATAGAAATACTTTGTGCCATCAAGACTAATGCCGCAAAGAATACTGTTGAAGAAGCAATTCTCGACCAAATCGGTGTATTTACCCTCGCCTGTTGCCTCAAAGAGACGCCAGTTCATAAGCATATTGCCGATGTTTGCGCAAGTCTCGTTATGGGCAGTAGATTGTGGCAGCTGATAAGGTCGGCCGAAACTCTGATGCACCTTCTGTATGCTATCAGGCTTATAGTTTGTACCATCAGGCGAAGTTCCATCGTAGAGAGCGCCACAAGCGCCATTGATATACATCTTACGCGTAACAATGTCCTCCCAGATAGAAGTAAGGTTCTTCATCAACTGAGCCTCACCAGTCTCCATATACAAGTCGGCAACTCCTGAGTAAAGATAAGTTGCACGCACAGCATGCCCCATTGCCTCATACTGCTGACGGAAACCGTAACGATCCTGATTGTCGTCAGTTCCATCTGGCACCGTGCCACGAATGTCGATGAGTCGTTGTGCGAGTTCAAGATACTTCTTGTTTCCCGTCTCACGATACATCTCTGCAGCAGCCATATAATGAGAAGGGCATACCGCATTCTTTGCCAGTTCCGATGGATTCTTCATGCAGAACTCATAGAGGAAGTCGGCAGCCTTTACACCACAATCGAAGAATGTGGTCTTACCTGTCGCACGCTTGTGTACAATGCTCGAAGTAATCAGATGCCCGAGGTTGTAGGTCTCAAAGTTCAACTTATTACCAAATGCACCGTCGGCACCTGTACCAA
The DNA here is from genome assembly GCA_030536165.1 of Prevotellaceae bacterium. Lineage (GTDB taxonomy): Bacteria > Bacteroidota > Bacteroidia > Bacteroidales > Bacteroidaceae > Prevotella. The sequence goes on from JAUNQM010000103.1 coordinate 3,840, forward strand.
CAGCAGTTCCAACCACGGTGTTGTCTTTGCTGTTGTCTGCATTTTCGAGTTGTTTGTTTAGCTCGGTGATGATGACTGGCGTATGGATATAGCCGTTTGGCATCTGCGACTTTACCACGCAGCCTATAAAGCGGTCCATAATCTTATCCAGTTCGGCATCCTTCGTAATGGAATATACCGATGCCACAGCTTCAAGCCATTTATACATGTCGCCATCGTGGAACGGAGGTCCGTGGTGTTTGCCTTTCTTCTCGCCCGAGGCAACAAGGAAGTTATGGAAACCATGTGAGCGGTCTGACTGCCATGTCTCCCACATGCTTTGCACCGACTTATGGCTGAACACGTCGAAGCGTTCGCCCCAGAATCCACCTGTCCATCTCACTGAGCCGATAGGTGCTCCTGCAGAGACGGCGTATTGACTTTTGTCGGTCTTTGTCAGTCCCTGTGCCAGCATCGGCAATGCCATTGCTGCCAGAGACAGTGATAATAATGTTCTTTTCATTTGCGGTTATATGGTTGTGCGGTTTATTTTTAGGAGTTAAGGAGTTAAAGGAGTTAAGACATGTGCTTTGTACCTGGAACTTTTAACCTTGAACCTGAAACTTGAAACATGGTTTTGCGGTTCAAATTGTACATTGTAAATGGTAAATGGTACATGAAACTACTTCTTTGCTTTTCCTTCCATGAACTTTGCGCGGCGCGCTTCCTTCTCCTTATTGCGAGCCACCCAATTCTTTTCTTCTTGCTTCATGTTGTAGCCACGCTTGCTCATCCACATATTAAAGCGGCCCATATACTTCTTGAAGATAGCATGTTTCTCCTTTGAGCCCTTCGCATCGATAGCATATTCGCGTGCCTCACGAAGCCATGACATGAGTTGTTCGCGCTCCTCGATGTTCATTGTCGGTATCATCTCCACCTGGGCATTATACTTAACATGCATCACATCGTAAGTCAGAATATCTTTTATCTGCTCTATTTCCTGTGGGGTGCAGACATTCTCAAGGTTTGCAATGAAATCGCCGTGGTAGTCGTAGAGTTTCGCTTTTACATCTACATTGTCTTCGTAAATCTTGTTGAGGGTAAAGTAGTGGTTTGAAATGAGGTTTTGCACTTCCTCGCCCTTTGCTGTGCCTGTGATATTGAGTGCGTCGGTAACCTTCTTCGCACGTCCCTTTATCGTATTGACGTATGCAGTGTCCTTGTCGGCTGTGTCCATCATCTTATAGCGTACAGGGGCAAACACATCCTTGAGGTATGCAACATTAGCGCCATAATTGGCCTTCGTGTTCTTTACCATAGTCGTGTCGCGACTACGCTCGACAAAGAGCCAACCTTCCCACCCCATTTCATCAAGGGTTGCACGTATTGCCTTTGCATTGATGGCGTTGTCTTTCTCAATCCACACGCCGTCGGTGTTGCTTGCATGGATGGCGCAGATGTTGTCCTTGCCTAAAGCCTTCATGTCGGCACAGATGTCGAGATTGTTCTCAATCGCCGTCTGCCACTTATAGAATATCTTCACGCCATCAGACTTGATTGCTTTCAGCAGTTTGAGGTTTCCAGCAGCATCCATCGGAGTGTCGATGCCTATTACCTTGCCACGTGCAGCAGCCATTTTGCCTACCTCGCGCAGACGCTTCACTACTTCAGAGTATTTCTTCTTATTGGTAGTCCAATCATTGCCACAGCCGCCTAACGGAAGGAATGCCACCTTGACGTTGCCAAGCTTATCCATCGTGTTGAGGCAGTCCTCTATGAGCCATTTGTAGCTTTTCTTCTCTATGAAACTCTGTCCGTAGAGTCCGCTCATGGCAACAGCACCGACTTCAACCTTCACACTGTCTATCATCTTGATGTAGGCAGCCGCCTGTGCGTCGTTGCGGAGTTTGTTGTCGAACGAATCACGTTTTCCGAGACCGCCCATATCGAACTCAATACCATCGGCACACATCTGTTTTGCTGTTGAGAAAGCACCTGGCTTATGGCGTTTGAGTATCATCCAGTCACACACACCAATCTTACGAGTCTGTGCCAACACAGCCTCACTTGGGTACATCATACCCATCAATAATAGAATGCAGAAAATCTTTTTCATCGTACGTATTTAGTTTGGATTAGTAATTTCTTTGCAAAGATAGTGCAAATCGAAGACAATACAAAATAAAACAACGAAGTTTTTTATTTTTATTGTTGAGATGCAGCCTATCTTCGACAAATGGGCCAAACACGAATAAGCTGGCGAAAAACAAAATGGAAAACGTATTTTATCATTTTTATTTCCGAAAGGAAGCCTATATTCGACGAATGTCAACTGACATTGACGCTCGCCGTTTTAGTACGACCCCGTTGGGTAGGGTACTCAAAATAAGCACTGAAAGTGCGATGGAACATAGGATAGCGCGCAAGCGCTATCTTTGTGACATTCACAAGACTAAAGCGCTGTAAGTGCGGCAGAACTGATGTTTTTTCTGTCGTGCCTACGGCACTTTAGGTTGGTGTGCTTCGACGAGATAGGGCTGCCGCCCTATCCTATGATATTTCGTTCCTTCGGAACTTTTTTCAGCATCGTTTTTGTTACCAATTTTGAACTCCCTACCCAACGGGGTCGTACTAAAAAGTTCCATTTACAAGGGAAAATAATTGCAAAAAAGCAGGACTTTTTTCGGGAAATGACTCATATTTGCGTGCGCGCGTAATATAATAAGGTGTATTTACGCCCTCAATTATCAAATTTCAATTATCAATTACTTTAGCCCTCCACACCTCAGGTGTCTGCCGCGTCACACCTTAGGTGTTTCGCTTGTCACTCCTCTGGTGTGAAGGGCTGGGAATAGTGACATGCGAAGCAAAGGCGCACAACACCCTCTCTTTGGGTTCTACGCCCACTATGGTTTGGGCCTGTTTTTGGTCATCCAGTGTGCTGGATTCATGCCTGTGTATTTCTTGAAGTTGCGGTAGAAAGACTGTTCGCTTGAGAAGCCCGATTTGTCTGCAATCGGCAAAATCTTTGGGTCACTTCCCTCGCGCATAAGCCGCTAGGCATAGTCAATACGCTGACGATTGATGTATTCAGAGAACGAACATCCTGCATGCTTATTGATACACGCCGACACATACGTGCGGCACGAATGGAGTTCAAGTGCCACATCGGTCACCTTTAGGTTCTTACGTAGGAATATTTCCTTGCCCTTCATGACTTCCTCGATTTGCTGCCAGAGGAATGAATAATCGTGGTCTTCAATCCTTTCGCTGTCGATTATATAGTCGGAGATGTCCTCGGCATGCTGCTCCGTAGAGAAATCACGCGTGAAGCCGATGTAGCTGAGCAAGAACAGCAATACAGCAAACGGAGTAAGCGCTATATAGAGAAGCCAATCGTTGCTGTCAAAGAATTGCCTGCCGGCAATGTTGCAGACAACCGAAAACACAGATGTGACGACAAAGGCAATGAGTAGCATCCTCACGCTGCTGGTATCGTGTCTCTCGGTGTCGGCATACACTTCGGCTATTTCCCTGTCGAAGGCTGTCAGATGACGGAGTCCCAAAAACAACACTAAGGCTATCTGAGCTGTGTTCAAAACCTTTCGGATATTGTCGGCATCGTGTTCTGACCACAAGAGTATCAATGCTGCAACCACTGCCCCAGGTATGAGCCATACGACTTTTTCGCGCACGCTTAGAGGTCGGCACGTGAGTTGGCAGATATAAATGTAATACAAAGGATATACCGATAGCGAACAAAGCGTCCAAAGGCTCTGCAATTCGAGGCTTCGCACATCGTTGAAGTAAAGCGCATGGCAAAGATACAGCACCGAGCACGTAGCCAGAAACCACGTGAGCATGCGCTGAGCAGAGTCGTTGCGACTAGTGTGCAATGCGAAAGTGGTAAACCAACACAAACACACTACAAAGGGAAATAAGCTAAATATCATTCTAACCATCGTTCCGCGACATTGAAAGTTTCGGTTATTAAGCCATGCAAATTTACATTCAAAACTTGAAACAAACAATAACCGCTTTGCAGATAATCAAAGAAAATCCACTTTTTGGCGGTAAATGTACGTTTTGATAGTTGATTTGTACGATTTGGCAGTCGTGTGAGACTATGTTGAATATAAATCGGTCATTAGAGATTTTACCTATCAACTATAGATGTATTAGTGCGACCCCC
>JAUNQM010000364.1 GCA_030536165.1 Prevotellaceae bacterium
AAACCTAAAACCAATAACCTATAACCATAAAACCTACTTCAAATCACTGATGAGTGAGAAATCCTGATCTCCATAGTCGAGGTTCTCGCCACCCATACCCCAGATGAAAGTATAGTTGTGAGTTGCTGCTGCAGAGTGGATGCTCCATTCTGGTGAAAGCACAGCCTGGTCGCCCTTCATCCAGATGTGGCGTGTCTCTTTCACTTCGCCCATGAAGTGGCAGATAGCCTGGTCTTCAGGTATGTCGAAATAGAAGTAAGCCTCCATACGACGTGAGTGAACGTGTGCCGGCATTGTATTCCATACGCTACCTGGTGCAAGTTCTGTCATACCCATCTGAAGCTGGCATGTAGGGAGCACTTGGTTAACGAGCATCTTGTTTATATCGCGTTCGTTGCTCATCTCAAGGCTACCCATGTGAGCCACAACTGCGTTTTCTTTAGTCACCTTCTTGCAAGGATATTCCTTGTGGGCAGTTGTTGAGTTGAAGTAGAACTTTGCAGGCTTGCTTGCGTCCTTGCTTGCGAAGACAACATCTCTATCGCCACGACCGATGTAGAGAGCCTCTTTGAAGTTGAGTTCGAAAGTCTCATCGCCAACAGTTACAGTTCCCTCACCACCTACATTATATATACCTACCTCGCGACGAGTCGTAAAGTATTCAGCCTTCAGAGGGTCGATAGCTTCGAGTTTTAGTACTTCATTAACTGGCATTGCACCACCGACAACCATACGGTCGTACATAGAGTAAACCATGTTTACTTCGTCAGTTGCAAACAGTTTCTCAATCAAAAAATCACGACGGAGACGAGTCGTGTCGTAGCTCTTTGCATCCTCTGGATGAGCTGCGTAGCGAATTTCATAATTTGTTTTCATAATCTATAATAAGAAAGGTCTTTTATAATTGACACTGCGAAGTTAATGCAATTTGAGCAAAACACAAAATATTTTAACAGGTTTTACAGTTTTGGGTTGTTGGTTTTAGGTTGATACGGGAGTTAAGGAGTTAAGACATGTGTCTTGTACTTGCAACCCACAACGTGCAAAAAAGCAGATTCCGACAGGCTTTATTGCCACTTTCGCCCTGCTATACCCACACATTTTCGTGTCGCACATCCAACGCGTCACGATAATTCATTATAATTAACTATAAAGCCAATGCGTTTTTCATTCTTCAACCGCAAAATCCCTCAAATCCACTCATCAACACACTTCGCATTAAGACTACGGTAATCACTTGATGCTTATCACATTGCAACGCGACATTTTTCCACAAGAAAGTTATCCTTTATATTTGCCAAAAAGTTGTATCAACTTTTGACTGAAAGTTGACTGTACTTTTGGCGAAAAGTTGACACAACTTTTCATCGACTTAACCGCACAACAAAAGAGGCACAACCGAGCAACTCGATTATTTTAACTTAACAACAGCGCTCATCATACGCAGCAAGAGACCATTCTTTATTTTTCTATTTCCAACATTCATCCTGCCTGCTATAGCGATGATTTTATGGCAACAAGGCAAATATTTTAATGGTTTTTCGGTGATTTGCGGAGGATTTTTTCGGTGATTTGTGAGGAAATGGCACAAAAAGAGCCTCTGCCTATGAGGGAATGCCGCTTTCGCGCTGTGGGTCCATAGGCAGAGGTAAAAAGAAAAAATGCTTCCCGCGCTGCGGGTGCGACCGATTAGAATGGCAGGTCGTCAACGCTGTTTTGCTCCGGTGCATCATTGGCAGTAGGGAACGGTGCATCAACTGCTGGTGCTGCAGCTGGGGCAACGCCGACTGGTGCTGCTGCGGCTTCGGTGACGCGCTCTACCTTCCACGCACGGATGTCGTTGAACCATTTTCCGTTCCATTCGCGTGCATTGATGTCGAACGATACGGTAAGCTCTTCGCCCACCTGAATGTTAAACTGTGATATCTTCTC
>JAUNQM010000104.1 GCA_030536165.1 Prevotellaceae bacterium
GCCTTGTGTGATTCGGTGTCGAGCAGATAGTCTGGAAAATATTTCCATGCAACGAAATATCCAGGATAGACTTCCGTCGGCATATAGTCTCGGCACCAAATATCATTCGTTCCTTTTAGCAAAGCATGAGCAACACCATACTTATCTAATATCTCGACAATTCCAGTATATGTCTTTGGGCATCGCGATGGAAGTAAATCTGAAAAATAAACCTTTTCCATTGTAACCGACAGCTTAAGATTGTAGTTGTATGGACTTTTTGAAAACGCTGCAAAAGTACACCAGCAAACATTACAATCCAAGTTTTTTTTGTTAAAAGTGGTTAAGATTGCGCGAAAAGTTATTTGTTATTTTATTAAAATTCAATAAATTAAGAAGACAATTTACCTTCATACCAATCAAGTCACGTTATGTAGTACCTATGAGATTATATTCCACTCCAATCAGCTCGTCAATAATAGTTTCGGGTTGGGATTAATATTACTATCCCTTTTTCTTTCCATTTCGTTTGGCAACTATATTTCAACTACAGCGGATCAACATCGTAATACATCTGCAGACTTGGATAGCGGTTGCTGTTGAGGAGTTCGTCTTGGGCTTTGATGAGGTATTCACGGACTCGTGAAAGTGACAGGCCGTTTTCTATCTTCACAACTATCTTGCGTATATGCAGCGACTGCACGCGCCCAACGGCAGGTTTATCAGGGCCGAGAATGCGTTCACCAAATATCTTTGTCAGGTTGTAGCCGAGTTCGTGACTTGCCTTTTCCACCACATCGGCGTTCTTATGCTTTACATATATATATATAATGTGGTAGAAAGGCGGATAATGGAAGAACTGTCTTTCGGCAAGCGTATCGTTGTAGAAAGCATTGTAATCATTCTCTACGACATGATGTATCAGTGGCAAGTTGGCGTTCTTTGTCTGCAATATCACCTTTCCACGCTTCCCACGACGCCCAGCACGACCACTCACCTGCGTCATCATCATAAATGATTGTTCGTATGCGCGGAAGTCTGGATAGTTGAGCATAGTATCGGCATCCATTATGCCAACGACACTCACACGGTCAAAGTCTAGCCCCTTGCTCACCATCTGCGTGCCAATAAGCAGGTTTGTGCGACCTGCGGCAAAGTCGGAGATGATTCTTTCATACGCACTTCGTGTGCGAGTAGTATCGAGATCCATACGCGCCACACGTGCCTGTGGGAACATCTCGGCAACATATTCTTCAATCTTTTCCGTTCCTATTCCCTTACCACGAAGATTCTTTCCACCACAGACAGGACATTTCTCTGGAATAGTGTATGTGTGTCCGCAGTAGTGGCATGTCAGTATGTCAGCCGACTTATGATATGTAAGGCTCACGTCGCACGCAGTACACTTCGGCACCCATCCACAGTCCTTACATTCTATCATGGAATTAAACCCACGACGGTTCTGGAACAATATCACCTGCTCATCGTTAGCCAAAGCCTCGCGTATGCTTTCGGTGAGCAAAGGCGAGAATGGTGTGCGCATGACGAGTCGCCTTTGCAAGTCCTTTACATCGACAATGCAAATTTCCGGCAAACTAACATCTTGATGGCGATGTGTGAGTGTAACAAGCCCATATTTGCCTGTCTGTGCATTGTACATCGTTTCGAGCGATGGAGTTGCCGTGCCAAGCAGAGTCTTTGCGCCGTACATCTTTGCCAACATAATAGCAACGCTCCTTGCATGATAGCGTGGTGCAGGATCTTGCTGTTTGTATGAAGTCTCGTGCTCCTCGTCGATAATCACAAGCCCAAGTCGCTTGAAAGGAAGAAATACAGACGAGCGCACGCCGAGTATGACGTCGTAAGGCTCATCAGATAACTGCTTGTTCCAAATCTCCACACGCTCAGCATCAGAGTATTTAGAATGATAGATGCCCAGCCGCCTGCCGAAGATTCTTTTCAGGCGTTGCATTATCTGCACTGTAAGTGCTATTTCAGGCAATAGATAGAGCACCTGATTGCCTTTTTCTATTTGTTCCTGAATGAGGTGAATATAGATTTCAGTCTTGCCGCTTGACGTCACTCCATGAAGAAGCGTGACGTTGTGACTTTCGAAACTTTTGCCGATTTCACCGTAAGATTTTTGTTGATACTCGTTAAGGCAATTGATTGTTTCGGGGCAATATGGTGCGTCTGTATTGAGCCGCCCGACCTCTCTTTCGCGAGTCACGAGGAAGCCCTTGTCGATAAGTTGTTTTACGACTGCCGCACTCACATGCGATGCATTCATCAGTTCGTCGCGAGTTATCAACCGAGGCAAAATCACTCCCCTATCCTTATCGATGGCAGTCTGGGAGAGGCTACTTGCCCAATGCGACAGATCGAGAAACGTCTCCATTGCCTTACGTTGCATTGTTGCACGCGAAAGCGAGTCGAGAATGAGATGTAGAGTTCTTTCTTCACGTAGTTTCTCTGGCAAATCAACACATTGCTCAGTCTTCGGACGATAATTGCCCTCTGCCTTCAGCCCCGACGGCATTGCAGCCTTGAAGATGTCTCCGAGAGGTGAAATGTAGTAGTCGGCAATCCATTGCCATAACTTGAACTGGTTTTCAGTTAGCGATGGCTTCGTGTCGAGCACTTCAAGTATCGGCTTTATTTTGTATGATGCGTCTTTCTTTTCTTCGCAATCATTGTAGCATTTGGTCACGATTCCTATCTGCGTCTTTGTCTTGCCAAATGGCACAAGCACCCTCATGCCTCGCTCAACGTGAGGCATGCCGTCCGGCACTTGGTAAGTGAAACTTACGTTGAGCGGAATGGGCAATATGACATCGACATAAATCATTTACGATTTAATCTGTAGTCTCGAAATATCGAAGCATCAAACAATCGAAATGGCAAAGCTTAATCCTTAAGCGAATAAGTCACCGTCGTTACCACGCGTATTTTCTTCATCCACGGTGCTGTCTCGCTGGCATTCTCGATTGAGAACTGCCCCTGGTCGGCTTTCACAATCTTATTTATGCTGCTTTGCGAGTTCTCGGCAAACTGCTCAGCGGTCTTCTGTGCATTGCTTATTGCCTCTTTCATCATCTCAGCCTTCTTGTCCTTGAAAGCAACATATTCGTATGAAGGAGTTGTATTGTAGCCATTTGCAAAGGCAATGCCCTGCTTCAGCAATTCACCCTGACGGTTGACGAGAGTGCGTACAAGAGCCACATTCTTCGATGTGATGGTCAGGTTCGAAGTGACTATATAGCGATACGATTTCTTGTTTTCACTCCACTCATTGGCCTCGAGGTCTTCAACCGACATAGCACCGAGCATAATATCTTCAGCCTTTATTCCGTTCTGAATGAAGAAGTCTTTTGTTTTCTTCTGTGTGGCAGATGCTTGGTCGTAGAGTTCAGAGAGGTCATTGCCCATTACCTTAGTCTGCACAGGCCATGTAGCCTTGTCGGCTTCAACCTCGACTTCAGCAAGTCCCTTCACTGTCACCTGACGGTCTTTATTCACAAAATCGTCGATGCCCCACTTAATGCAAAGTCCGAGCACGACAATACCTGCGGCAATGATTGCCGACGAGATAATCTTGTCTTTCATAATGATATACTGTTTTTTATGGGAACTAATTAGAAAATATAGGATTACTATAAAACCTAAAACCGCACAACCGTACAACCGTCCAACCGCAATTACATATAGTATTCGTGCACCTGCTTGCGAAGCTTTGCCTTCAGATCTTCTGGGGCGAACGACATGTCGATTGCATTATCAAGACACCATACAGCATCGGCCTTTGTCATGCCAAAAGTCTTGCGTACCAACTCGTATTCCTTGCGCAAGTCTGTGCCAATAATAGCCATGTCGTCGGTGTTGATGCACACTTTAACCCCTGCGCTCTTCAGCGTAAGATAAGGGAATTCCTTTATATCGCTGATAAGTTCGGTGCAAAGGTTTGACGAAGGGCAGATTGTGAGCGGCACATTTCTTTCGGCAAGTTCGCGCACCATCTGAGGGTCTTTCGTTGCAAGTATGCCGTGTTCTATTCGCCTTGCACCGAAATCAACAGCCATACGGACGCTATCCACGCCTGTCATTGCGCCATTGGCTTCGCCTGCATGAAGCACGAAAGGCACTCCAAGTTGGCGTGCGTATGCAAAAATGTCCGCAAAGTCGCTGGTAGGGAAGATGTCCTCAGGACCTGCGAGGTCTGTGCAAACAACCCCACGCCCCATATATTTCGCCACCATTTCAATGGTTTGCATGTTGAGGTCGTGAATCTTCTTGTCGGTACCTCTGATGCACGAAAGAATCAATCGGCACGGCACCACGCTGTCATCGAGCCCCTTTATCGCAGCTTCTACCACCTGCGGCATGGTCAGACCTTTGAACATTGAGTATTGCGGAGCGAAACGTATCTCCGTGTATATCACGCCTTGTTCACGGAATTCATGCAGCAGATTCTCGATGCTCTTCGTAATAGCCGCCTCGGTCTGCAGGAGCGAACATGGATAATCAAACTTTTCAAGGAACTGGTGCAGCGAATGGCAAGTAGGACCTGCGCATAATAAGTTATGAAGTTGTTCATCTGAAGGAACTGGCATGCCCTGCATCCTCGCCAACTCTTTTGCCGAAGCCATAGAGATGCTTCCATCGAGATGGACATGGAGGTCGATTAGCGCTCCGAACTCAAAGTCATACTCGTTGAGTATGCTTTCATTATGGTTACAGTCATTCACGCACTTGCTTTGGGCAGTGCTCAACATATTTTTGCACATTGTATGAAAATGATTATCCTTGTCCTTTCTTAAAAGTTGTGCAAAGATACGAATAAGCGAGCAAAAAACAAAATAAAAAGCAAAGATTTTTATTTTTATTACAGAGATTCTGACTTGCAAGGCAAAGGTGCGGCAAAGCATACCCTCACTACGGCAAAAACACTCTTTGCTATCAGTTATCGTAAGTCGATTCGTCACGCATCGTTACTACTCTTGCAACACGTCATTTATACTCGAAAAAAGTTTTGAAAAACTTTGTCCGAAGTTTTGCAAAACTTCAGTCGAAGTTTTTCAAAACTTTTCTTGAGTTAATGCGACGTGTAAAGTAACGACTAACGACGTGTACATTTTCGCATGCAGATAACACACGTCCGTATTAGGAAGTAAGGACTCGACTATGCGCAAAAACGAATCGGGTAAAAAGAAAGTCGGATGAACCTTATGATTCATCCGACTTCGTGATATTGAAGCTGTTACTTCTGTTTCATCTTGTCTGCAAAGACGCGCATCCAGTAACCTCCGATGACTGAACGTGCCTTGAAACCTACCATGTAGCCTGTCTTTGTCTCGCTCCAGTCGCTGATTGGCACACGGCTCTTTGTCTCGTTGATGTATGTATAGAGCGGAGACACGAACTTCTCAAATGTCTTCTTGTCGGCAGCCATGCTTGCTGTCCACATTATCCAGTCGCTCTTTGTGTAGTCCTTACGGCTGTCGAGTGGAAGTCCATACTTGTTCTGGTGCTTGAGGTAGTATTTGATTTCCTTGTCGTAGAACTTCTTACTGAACAGGTTTAAGTTCCAAAGTTTATCCCATACCACGTTGTATTTCTGGCTCCAAGTGCCTTCGCGGTCGAATGCAAGACGATAGTGGTCGCCGTCGTCTGCCATTTGTTCCCAGTTCTTTGCCATCTCTCTTGCACGCGAAAGGTATTTATCAGCAGACTTCGTGTCGCCCTTCATTTGTGCCATAAGACCATATCCAGCCACACCGCAGATTGCCTTGAGCGAGAGGTTGCAGTTGTGAGCCCAGTGGCCTGCGAAGTCGTCGGTGCAAAGCTGATTTTCTGGGTCCATTCCCTTCTCTGACAGATATTCTGCCCATGTGGTGATGATGTCCCAGTACTTGTCCACGTACTTCGTGTTGCCATCGAGCATACAGAGCGTCGCTGCAAGTGTAAGCATGTTACCGCTTTCTTCGATAGGCATATCGTCGCCGTAGCGCTGTCCGTTTGCCTGAGGATAAGTGCCGAGGTCGTGGTTAGCAAATGGCTTTGTCCAACGGTCAGTATAGCTAAGTTCAAACACACTTGTCATCATCGCCTTCTCTAACTCTGGGTTATATATAAGGAATATAGGAGCCGACGGATAAGTAAGGTCAACGGTATTGACGCAACCGTTTGAGTTGTTTTCTTTGCTAAAGAAGAGCAGATGGCCCTCATCGTCCTTGAACAGCTTGTGTGCAGCTATAACGTGGCGGTAAGAACCTGAAAGGATTTCAGCATATTCCTTTCCACCTGCTGCCATACCATCGTCATATACCTGCTTATCAAACTCGCGACAACGAGTCATAATCTCCGCATAACGTAGTTGCAGTTCTTTGAACTTCTGGAAGATAGTCACCTTGCCTTCGTGTGCCCAGTATGCCTTGTAATTGCGGAACATATACTGTATGTCGTCTATTTCATCGTAGCCGAGGAGTGTGAAACTGTTTCCACTCTCAACATTTCCGAAGTCGTGGACGTATGCCAATGCAGGAATGTTTGAAGCCTTGCGAGCAACTATTTTGTCTTGCGACTTAACGAGGGTGCCGTCAATACAGAACTGGCGTTCTACGTCAGTCTGTTGTGCGAGAGTTATCTGTCCGTTTATTGCAGGCATATAGAAGTAACCCCAATCAATGCATACAGCGTCGGCTGCGGTGGCGAGGATGCGCTGGTCAATGGTACCAGTGCGTACATAATCGATGCCATCGACGGTCATTCTCTTTGAAACAGTAGGCTGATTTGCCTGATTTACGCCCATCAAGGTATTTGCGCCGAGATAGAACTGCACGTTATGCTTTGCTCCGTCGGTGCTACGCACCTGATATGAGATATAGTTCATTGGGGCACTCAGGAGGTCATAGTCGTTGATAATCATCGGTGCTGTGAAGGTAAGGTCAAGCTCTACAGGACCGCAAGTAAACGTGTAGTAAGTGCTTGTAGCAAGTACATCAGCGCTCTTTTGCTCTGCAGTTTCCATCTTCTCTGACTTTGGCTTGACGTCGCGGAACAGACCGAAGTCGGCATACTGTCCGCCTGTGGTGTTATGGCAATGTGCGCTGATGATATTCTTGCCAGCGTGCAACAAAGCCTTCTTTGCACCTTCAAGATGGAGCACCTCGCCATTTAGCCAAGTCTCGCCTGTGTTTACCACTTCTGTTCCATTAATGTAGAGTTCGAAGCAGTCGTCGTGGGAATATACAATGTATAAGTCCTCTGCCAACTGATCAGCAGTGAGTTCTACGTTGCGACGGATATAAATATCATTGTCAGTTCCGTGCCAACCTGAGCTGATGTTGTAGCCTTCAGAGCCCCAGGCTGCCTTTTCTTTCTTCCAACCATCTGCTTTGAAGTCTGGCTTTGTCCAGTTAAGACCTGTTTGCGTATGGCGTGAGACAACACCTTCCCAGCGTTCTGTATCTGCCATAGGAGCTATTGGGTCAAGAATATAACCACAGTCGTGACCCATGAAACGATATACTACGCCATCGACACGGAGCAGGCCTGTGATAGGCTTCTCGCTGTTAGTCCAGTGGCGTGTAGTGCCATCGGTGAGTTTGTCATACGGTGACCAGATGCTGAGGAACGGGTCAGAGGTAATCAACGGTACTGACGGCAATCTGAGGTCAGTCGATGCGTAAGGTTTGAAGAACTCAGACTGAGCCTGAGCCTTCTGCATGAATGCCATAGAAAATAGCATCATGAGCGAAATGGATAGTAGTTTTTTCATTGTTTAAGAATGTTATAGTTGCTATAGATTTTATAGTTGTAATTCAACTTTTTTGGACAAGCCAAGCGGCAGAGCCGATGATGCAAGCTCGCATGTCGTTTTATCCCACGCAGAGTTTTCAATTAGACAAAGTCTTTGCGTTCTCTGCTTCTCTGCGAAGCAACTTGAAAGTTCTGCAAGGAACTTATATCGGGTTTGTAGAGTTCTGG
>JAUNQM010000365.1 GCA_030536165.1 Prevotellaceae bacterium
ATTATGATTATTTATTGGTTTTTGCTGAATCTTGGTGCAAAGGTACGTATTTTTTTTGAATCTGCAATGATTTGAGGCGTTTTATTTTCTATTTTTATCTTTTTTAACGTTTCGCGTGTAACCAAAAAAGAAAGCAACACGTATAGTGCTGCTTTCTCTTGAGTGTCTTATGCTGCAAGATGCTTGCTTATTCTTCCTGCAATGGTACTGCATAGTATGCCTTCTTTCCTGTTGGGAATATACCCTGGATGAAGAGTACAGGCTCCTTGCTTGTTGAAGCTGATTTGACTGCCTCCTGCAGGTCGTCGATAGACTTGACTGTGGTCTCGTTTGCCTTTGTGATGATGAAGCCACGTGGCACTCCAGCATCTTTCATCTTACCGTTGCTGACCTTTGTCACTTCAAGGCCGTACTTAATACCGAGTTCTTGCTTTGCTGCGTCTGTGATAGGACGGAACTGTGCGCCGAGTACGTCAAGGTCTGCTGCTCCCTTCACTACCTTCGTGTTGCCTTGCTGATTCTTCAGCGTGAGTGTTGCATCTTTCTTCTTGCCGTTGCGTATGTAAGTGATGTTTACTTTGTCGCCTGGTTTCTTTGCGAAGAGGTATTCCTGAAGTTCTGGCATAGATGTGAGCTTCTTGCCATCGATAGTTGTGAGCACGTCGCCCTTCTGCAGGCCTGCGTCTTCTGCAGCACCGTCAGCTACGACTTCTGCAATGTAGATACCATCGTTAGTACTGAGGTCAACCTCGTTACCCTTTGCCTTTTCTGAATCGATATAGTCGCGAACCTTCATACCAGACACGCCGAGAATTGGACGCTGTACTGTACCATACTGCTTGATATCGGCAACTACCTTATTCATTATTGTCGTAGGTATTGCAAATCCATAGCCTGAATAGCTACCTGTCTGCGATACGAGCATTGCATTGATACCTATGAGTTCGCCTTTCACGTTAACCAAAGCACCACCTGAGTTTCCTGCATTGATGGCTGCATCGGTCTGGATGAAACTTTCAACGCTATTAGCACCGATACTTCTTGCCTTAGCACTTACGATGCCGGCAGTCACTGTTGAGTTAAGTCCCATAGGGTTACCTACTGCAAGAACCCATTCGCCCACGCGGATGTTTTCACTCTTGCCGATAGGCAATGTAGGGAAGTTATTGCCGCTAATCTTGATGAGTGCGAGGTCCGTAGTCTTGTCTGTACCAATGATTTTAGCTGAGAACTCGCGGTTGTCGTTGAGTGTAACCTGCAGTTCGTCTGCTCCTTCTACAACGTGATTGTTTGTTACGATGTAACCGTCGGCAGAGATAATAACGCCACTACCGATGCCTTCGCGCTTAGGTGTCTGCACCTTCTGCTGGCGCTGACCGTTGCCTCCACGATTTCCGAAGAAGCCGAACGGATCGAAGAAGTCGTCGAATGGATCCTGCACGGTCACTGTCTGCGTTTTGCTGTTCTGGGTGAATTTAATGTGCACAACAGCCTGTACTGCCTTGTCGGCTGCGTAAGTAAGATCTACTGGCTGACCTGCTGTCACAGGTGCTGCAGCCTGTGGTTCTGGCTGTGCATCCTTTGGCTGATTGGCTGAACACGACATTGGCATTACTGCCATGATTGTGATGAATACGTAATTAAAAATGTTCTTCATAAATCTTTCTTATTTAATATGTTTGAATCTTCTCTTTGATATGCCGATTTTCGCATTCTTTCTTATTTCGATGCAAAAGTAAAAACAAAGTTTATTTTATGAGCAAAAATCGGTGATTTTTTCATTTTGTTTTAATATAATTTACATTTCTTTGCCATTCCGCAGGCAATTGTTTACAAACCAAAAAATACACAGCATGCCGTGATGCTGCGTACAAAGTGGTCAGTGTGAGTGCGGAATGTGATGCTCGGCATAATGTATTCCCTGC
>JAUNQM010000105.1:0-1182 GCA_030536165.1 Prevotellaceae bacterium
CCGGCAAAGTTTTGCAAAACTTTTTCCGAGTATTAGTGACGTGTAGAGAAAGGGAAACGAAGAACACTATTTACGATTATCGATGACTGCCTTGAAAGATGTCTTCAAGAAAGACGCGGAAACGGAAAAGCCCCACCCTAACCCTCCCCCGAAGGGAGGGGACTTGGAAACCACGAGAAAGACGCGGAAACATGGGGAGCAGCAAGTTTTTCGTGAAAAAATTTGCTTTTACAATATTTTATTGTAACTTTGCAAGGTATTTTATACAATAACGTAAAACTATAAACTTATTCTAAACTACGAGTCTGCTATTATGACAAAAAGGGCATTCATAACGATAATTGTGTTCTTCACATGCCTCTGCGCATCGGCTCAACGATACGTTGACCACCTTGACCGCGGCGTTCTGGCTATGAAGACGACATACGGTAACTTCATCAGCTGGAGGATTTTCGGCGACGAATACTTCGACGTGAAATACAACATCTACCGCGATGGGACCAAGCTCAACGCGGAACCACTCGACGTAAGCAACTATGCCGACAATAGCGGTTCGGCTACAAGTAAGTATCAGATTGCAGCCGTAGTGCGTGGCGTGGAGCAGAAGAAGTCGGATGCTGCGACTCCATTCCAGCAGCAATGGATTGAGATTACGCCAAAGCACGATGCTTCGCTCACATCGACATACGTGCCTAACGATGCCTGCTGTGCCGACATGGATGGCGACGGCGAACTGGAGATATTGATGAAATATGACAACCAGAACGAGATAAACGGTGGTTTCCAAAAGGATGGCTACCACGGCGAATACACTCTCTTTGAGTGCCTGAAGCTGGACGGAAGGGTTCTCTGGTGGGTAAACTGCGGTCCGAACATGGGCGACTTCCAGAACAACGAGCAGAACATCGTGGGCTACGACTGGGACCGCGACGGACGGGCTGAAGGTTTGATGCGCCTATGCGAAGGTGCCACGATACACATGGCTGACGGAACAGTCTATACCGTTGGTGGTGCAAACTGGACTAACTATCGTATTCCTGCCGGCGACGGACAATGGTTTACCTACTACGGCAAGGAGTATCTGGTGTATGTAAACGGACAGACAGGCGAGCCTTACCAGTGCATCGACTTCCCTCTGAAACGCTTTGAATCAGGCGAAAGCGACCTCAACGCTGCATGGGG
>JAUNQM010000105.1:1192-7935 GCA_030536165.1 Prevotellaceae bacterium
TTCTTCTTCGGTGCGCCTTACCTTGACGGACGCCATGCAAGCATCTTCCTCGCGCGAGGTATCTACACGCGCCACAAGATGATTGCATACGACGTTGACCCTGACACGCATACCTTGAAACAAAGATGGGCATGGAACTGCAACTCCAGCGGTCCGTGGTATGGACAGGGCTACCATAACTATTCAATAGCCGACGTTGACTGGGACGGAAGGGATGAAATCATCTTCGGTTCGATGATTATTGACGACAATGGCAAAGGTCTTTCTACATCAGGCCTCGGACATGGTGACTCGCATCACGTGGGAGACTTCGACCCTTACACTCACGGTCAGGAATTCTACGGTTGCAACGAGAGTTCACCATCGAACAACTATCGCGATGCGACAACAAGTAAGATACGCTACAGACTGGCAGGAGGCTCGGACGACGGACGTGCTATGGCAGGTAACTTCTGTAATGATTTCCCTGGCGCAATGGCATTCTCAGCCCACGACACCCCTATCAGCTGTGTTGCCGATGGGCATGTTGACGGTCTCGTAAGCAACGACATCACCATGAACTGCCGTATCTATTGGGACGGCGACCTGCAAGAAGAATCGTTCAACGGCACGGAAGTGCGCAACTCAACAGGTGCGATATGGAAATATAAGTCGGGCATGATAAAGCAGCTGACAGGTTCGCTCACCAACAACGACACGAAAGCCACACCTTGCTATCAGGGCGATATACTCGGCGACTGGCGTGAGGAAGTGATGATGAGGACTGCCGACAATAAGATACGCATCTACGCGACAACCGATTACACACCGTGGCGCAACTACACCCTCTGGCACGACCATCAGTATCGCAACGCTATGGTATGGCAGATGTGCGGCTACAACCAGACGCCGCATGCAAGTTATTTCCTCGGACAAATGGAAGGCATAACAGCTGCACCACCGGCTCTGACAATGACTGGCAAGGAGGAAGTAAGCAACGGCGGAACTATCTCTGGCAACGATAAGAACCTTATCGTATGCGAGACTAACGACATGACAGTCAACGTGAGCGAAGGTGCTTCGCCTTACATGCTCACGGTGAATACGCCTACATGGGTGCAAGGTTCTGCACCAAGCAATGCTACAGCATCTTCATATAACATCACATACAGCACATACACCCACACATTTACTGGCGGTGCATTCACCGGCGACATGAGACTGGTGAAGCAGGGCGACGGCATCATGGTGCTGCCTAACGTGGAAGAGACATACACGGGAAACACAGACATCTGGGCTGGTGTGATGAACTTCGACGGAACAATGAAGAACAGCCACGTATGGCTCAACCGCTTGACAGAACTCAACACTAACGGTGGTAAGTTCATGCGCGGAATAAAGATGGACTATGGTTCAATACTCCGCCCAGGCAACGCTGACAACAAGGGATATGTTGAAGTTGATACGCTCGCTCTCGGTTTTGGTGCTAAAGTAGTTCTCGACATCTACGGTCAAGACCTTTCAGCAGACAGCATCAAGTGCAACGTGCTCAGCATAGAGAAGAAAAACTGGAAGGGTGGTCCTGCTTACAGTGCACCAGTATTCCAGTTTAAGGCTCACATAGCAGAAGGCGCAACGGCTATTGCCGACGGCAAGTATCTGATTGGAGAGATAAATAAGGTAGAAGGAAATCTTGAAGACATAATCATCGAGGGCATGAGCAATCAGAAGACTTCGCTCACGCTCGAAGATGGGCGTCTATACCTTAACGTAAAGAACTTCACGGCAGGTCACCTCACCTGGACAGGTAAGGTTAACGGCACATGGGATATAGATAAGACAAAGAATTTCGTTGACGATGAAGGAAACGAATGTACATTTACGCCTGGAAGTTCGGTGACATTCGACGACAATGCCACGACAACTACTATCACCATTGCAGAACCTGTGGCACCGACATCAATCACATTCAACAACACAACGAAGAAAGCATTCACAATCACAGGCGACAGCATCGTGGGCGAGCCAATTGTTGACAAGGTAGGCAATGGAAATGTGACTATAAACAATATCAACCGCACTGGTAAAACCGAAATAAAGGCAGGCAAGATGATGGTTGCAACCTTCGCTAACAGCATCGGAAATGAATATGGCGGGTTAGGCGGAGTAAAGAAAATCATCACCCTGCAAGACGGTGCAATCCTGTCAGCGACACAGACCACGACATGCGGACAGATGATTAAGGTAGGCAGCGGAACTGCAAAACTCGATGTAGCATCGGGCAAGACGCTCACGCTCGAACAAGGATTGAAGCAAGCTGGAGGATACACATTCGACAAGACAGGTGCCGGCACACTGAACATTGCAACAGGACAGACAATAACAAAACTTATCATTACCAACGGAACGGTTAACGCCGTTGACAATAGTCTGCCTGCAACTGTAGAGTTCCAAGGTGGAACACTCTACGATGCAAACACACAAAACTCATACAACTCTACGACCTGCGACTTCGTAGTACCAGAAGGAAAGACTGGCAAATTCTATGCCGACCCACGTTGCAACTACACAGGCAAACTGACTGGAGGCGGTACGTTCTATGTCTATGCAGCAGGCGTACGCAATTACTTCAACGGCAACTGGAGTGCATTTACTGGAACACTTATCCCTGGTCTGTCGAAGCGTGCAAGCTATGACCCTGTGTTCGACTTCAACAACACATACGGCATTCCAAATGCAACAATGAAGCTTAACGCAGACGTCACAGTTCAGAACGACGGCAAAAACTTTGCTATAGGAAACATCTCTGGCGAAGGAACTCTCGCAGGAACTGGAACATGGACTATAGGACAGGCTGTTGGCGAAGGTCAGACATTTAATATGGCGGCGTCATCATCATCTCCTATAATAAAGAAAGGTAAAGGCGAGATGAGAATCATCACCCCAGGCAAGCTGACCGGAACACTCACTATACAGGAAGGTGCAGTAAGAGTTTCAAAGAACTCAGAATACCTCAACGGCACAAAACTCACTACTATTACCGGCGCGACGAGTCGCCTATATGGTCCTGCAAAGATGTATTCTGTCACAGTATCAAACGGCGGAACACTTGCCGTGACATCTATCTTAGGCTTAGGCGCTACGACTGAAGTGACGAATACAGTTACTGTCAATGCAGGTGCTAATCTTGAGATGGTATTCGACAAGGCAACACCATCAAGACTCAACACCGCAACGATGAAACTCTTGGGCAATGTAAAGATCGGTGCCGATGGCTATACACCATCCGACGGAGACTCTTTCAACTTCTGGAATTGCAAGACATTCAGCAAGAGCACAACCACCAGCATCAGCCTGCCTGAACTGGAAGGCTATGAATATGACACTTCAAGCCTCTGGGACGAGACTGGTTCAATTCGTGTAGTCAAGGTTGCTGCACCATTAGGCGATGCAAACGACGACGGAGTGGTTGATGTGGCTGACATCACAACTATCGCAGCATTCATACTCGGCAACGAGCCAGACATCTTTAACATGGTTGCCGCCGATGCCAACGAAGACGGAAACATCGACGTGGCTGACATCACAGCAACAGCAAATATCATCCTCATCAATGCAAAGAGGAAGTTATTGAATCTGTTTGGCAATTAAAGTTATTCCCCTCTCTATGTAAAACAAAAAAATAACTTGAGAACCAATATACATTATTTATTAATTAACTAAAACATCAAAACAATGAAAAGAAGTTTACTTTTTATGATGTTCGCATTTGTAGCTATGCTGTCAGCAAACGCTTTAGTACAGCCTGGCGACTATGTGTTTACATCTAACGCTCGCTACAAGATTATGGGCGGCAACATGCTTCTCAACGGTACGTTCGATGGCTACGACAACTGGAAGGCTAACAATCCAGATTCTGCCGCTATCGACCAAGTCTATTCAATCGAGACTGATGCTGCAGTTGAAGGCCACACTATGAAGGTAAATGAAAACATGGGTGGTAACTTTAACTTTGGTATGTACCAGAGTGTTCTTACAGAACCTTACCAGAGCTACATCATTACGTTCAAGATTCGTAACGTCAATGGTGCTTTTACCTCTAACGTAAATGCAGGTGCCACTTACTACAATGTGATTACTGCTTATGGTAAGGTTGCTGACATCGAACTGCCTGCACCTTACGACTCAACAGGTATCTACTCAAATGCCTATAACGTAGGTGTAACAACAGAATGGCAGGAAATCGCATTCGTCTATGCCGACACAACTACAGAGGCAACACAGGTTCCACAGCGACTGTTCGTTCAGTTCGGTGGTCTGGCTGTAGGCACTGAGATTGCTGAAGTATGCATCTGTCCTGCACTTGAAGTCTATGACACACGTAAGGCAGAAAAGGTTATCTCTTACGCAGAGATGCTGCTCAGTCAGGATTGCTTTGCAGAAGCTGAACTTCGCGAGGACCTTCAGGAAGAACTCGATGTAACTAAGGATATGATAGGTACAGAAGAAAGCGACTACATGGGCGACCAGGTTGAAAGCTTGCAGACTATCATCGACATGTTCCTTGAGGAAAACACAGAAGACTACTATGCAATCTACTATGGAGCTGCAACAGAAAAGAACAACGATTCTCCAAACTGGAACCAGTGGACAACGTCATACAACCGTGCAGGTCTTACCTCTTATGGTGGTTGGACTTTCGTAGGTGGCAACTGGGGTAACCGTGCCGACTACGATGGTGACGGACAGCCTGACGGCGTAACAGGTCGTCCAGTATGGTGTGGAAGCCTTGGCTACGGACAGGTATATCCTGATGAATCAGAAGCATACCGCACATTCAGCCTCCCTGAAGGCACATACATGCGTCAGATTCAGTCACGCGGTGGTCACATGTCTGGCTATGGTTCACAGGGGCTTTCATTCGTTATCAACCCTAACGACAAATGTATGTATCTCCAGATGTACGTAGGAAAAGACTCTACAGAAGTCATCAACCTGCCAACAACTGAATATGAGACAATCACTCAGTTCTTCAATATCGACCAGACTAAGGATGTCAAGATGGGTTATAAGATTATGCTCGACCCAGCATACAGCGAGCAGACTACCGGTGGTAATGTTGACCTCTACTACCCAGTGCTCCTCCGTGTAAAGGCACCAGGACAACGGACTATCACCGACATCAAGCTCATTGCCGACACTAAGTCAGCACTCAAAGATCTCAACTCTCAGCTCCAGACTGCAAGCAAGTACCTTAACAGCACTGACTATCCATGGCGCAAGGACTCACTGCAGATGGGTTATGACATCTACAAGCCAATGTACGACGAGTGGGTTGTACTCAGCGACGATGAAATCATTGCATTAGGACAGGAAAAGATAGACGAAGGCACAGACCTCCCTACTTACATCTATAATAATGCTACACGCATGATGCGCGAATACTACAACAAGCCTTTCGAAACTGACAACGCACCAGTCATCGCACTCAAGCCACAGATTGAAGACGCAAAGGCAACAATCGCCGACCCAGCAAACGCAAAGGGCGACAAGGCAACTTATCAGGCAGCTATCGATGCAGCTCAGGCTGTATATGACCATTGCTTCACTATCCCACAAAAGACTGTTGAAGACTCACTCGCATGCCGCGAACAGATTGAAGCCCTCATCTATGCTAAGATGATATTCAAGATGTCAATCGCCGACAAAGACAACCCTGCTGAGATTCCAATCTCTAACGGTAACTTCGCAATACATTCAGGTAGCAAGGGTAGCTTTGCTGCTGACGGATGGGACATTATCACTGAAGACAGTAACGGTGGATGGCAGAGTGGTTTCTGGTCAGGTCACAGCAGTGACGAGCCTAATGCAGAAGACTATCTCTGTATCACATTCAACCGTGGCTACACAGCAGCACCTCTCAACAAGGCAACTCAGACCGTACAGCTCACTCAGCCAGGTTACTACACTATGGTATTCAACGCTTACGCATTCAACTGCGTAGAATCATACGACAACAAGTCAAACGTATTCTACAAGACTGAAATCTGGGACCCTGACTTCGAGGAATGGGCAACTATCGTTACCGACTCTGTTATCGACCACTTAGGTGCATCTGCATTCTTTGGTCTTAGCGGTACTCCTGACACAATGCACGTTCACAAGAACCCATTAGCAGAAAACCTCGGCGGTATCTCACTCTACTGCGACGGAAAGTCGGGTACTTACATGTACGGATGTCCTCCTGACTACTACCAGATGACTATCAAGAAGGAGACTTCAGCTGAAGAAACCTACGAATTCGGTATCTCATTCATGGATAACTACTGCTATTGCAACGGTGGTTTCGGTAACGTAGTCATCTACTTCACAGGCAAGGATGAGCCATATAACCCAGTAATGAAGCCTAAGTCTGACGTCGTTATTGGCGATGCCGACGAAGACGGAGTTGTCACAGTATCAGACATTACGACTATCGCATCATTCATCCTCGGCAACAACCCAAGCCCATTCAACAAGGCTAATGCCGACGTCGATGGTGACGGTGAGATTACTGTATCCGACATCACAGGCACAGCAGGAATCATCCTCGGCAAGTAAATAAGTATGCCCTCTCCTACTCTTCTCAAATAGGGGAAAGAGAGACTATAAATACTTAACGGAGAGCGATTTGGTCGCTCTCCGTTTTTTGTCTTTATTCTTAGGCCTTCACACCTCAGGTGTTTAGCTCGTCACACCTGAGGTGTTAAGTATGGCCACACCTA